>JABIPV010000131.1 GCA_018699075.1 Kordiimonadaceae bacterium
GGCGAGCCTGCAGTGCAGTGCGTTGTTCCGGTGTCATATTGGCAACCGCCGCACGGCGTTGCTCTGGGGTCATGTTTGCTATATTTGGTTGTTCCGTAGCGGTTTCACCTTCAGCCGGAGCTGTTGGTGAAGTTGCAGGAACTTCAGCGGCAGCAGCAGTTGCTGCTCCTCCTGCTGGTCTTGCGCCACCGGGTCTACCGCCACCACCAGCTGGGCCACCACGTCCACCGCCAACTGGAACACCATCAAGGCTTGCTATAACCGACTTCATTCCTGGCACATATGAAAATGGTGGTGTGGTCGTAATGGTCTCACCCACTTCAATACCAGATGTAATCGTCACCATTTGTTGGTTACGTTCTAACACCACAACCGGTTTAGTGAGCAATTGCTCGTCTTTATAAATAAAGATATTATTGTCATCGCGCATGGCTTTAACAGGTACTCTGAACACATCGCCAATTTTTGGCCCTTGGACTTCAAGGTCAACAAAAACGCCCGGAAGTAATGGCGGCATATCTTTATCGCCGATTAAGTTCATGGGATCCATCACTGTGCCGATCGCATAATAAACACGGCTTTTACGGTCGATATTACTTTCAATGCGGAGGATTTGAGCATCCCATTCTATGTTATCTTCACGGGATAAATCACGCACTTTTACATTTAAGATTTCTTCTACCGGTAAAATACCAACATGCTTCACACTTAATAAATCCATTTGTTTTTGACTTAGCGGCATACGAATTTCAGCTTCTTCTGTGCCAAAGACACCCGCCAAATCCTGATTATTGCTTACGATTTGACCAAGGTCCACTTGCTTTTCACTAATCATTAGGGGAAAAGGTGCCTTTACATCTGTGCGATCTAATCTGATTTTTTGCGTATCATAATTGGCTTGGGCTCCTTTAAGTCCCGCTTCTGCTTCACGAAGCTGCGGTATGCGCAACACCAATTCCGTTGCTTCGCCTTGTCCGTATTTTTCCCAGTCCTGTCGGGCAAGGTCAGATTGTTCGCGCTCAACACTTAATGTTTGTTCCGCACGTGCCACATTCACTTCCGCTTGAACCAGTGCCAATTCATAATCACTTGGGTCAATGCGCATGATGACTTCGTTAGTATCAAAAAATCCACCGGTTAGGAATTTTGGAGAAATATAAACCACTTGGCCAGATACTTGTGACTTCAAATTAATATTGTAACGGCTTTCAACAACTGCTTGGGTGCTAACGGTCGGATAGAAATCCTCAAGTTTCGCTGTAATAACCTCAAGTCGTTCGACCTTGTCTTCTAGTTTTTCAACTGGCGCGGTTGGCCGCATGATATACATACCAGCAAACCCTATAGCCGTTACCCCGACAATACCTATTATAATCTTGAATTGTGAACTTGGCTTTCTCATTATAAATTTTCCTGCGTATTGGTTGCCAGATTAGTTTCGGCCATTTGATTTATATAATTTTCAATATTTTCGCCGCCCAGTGCCAAATGAAGGTCGGCACGATTTAAAAGACGGCGATGTTGAACGCGCAGCAAACTTTGCTGCGATGAAATTCTGCTGCGCTGGACATCAACCAGCGATAAAATGTCAATCAAGCCCTTGGCATATTGCTCTAAAGCCTTTTCTTCACTGGCGATTGCTCGATCAACCGCGATCAGCAAATGCTGCTCTTGTTCGGCTAAAGTTACTTCAGCAGTTAAGGCATTTTCTGCTTCTTGATAAGCCGCAAGAACCGTCTTTAGGTAATTTGCCAGATCCGTATCTAAATTTACTTCACTAAGGACCACTTGTTGACGCCGTCTGCCGCCATCTAAAACAGGCTGAATGATATTACCGACTACATTCCAAGCAAGGCTTTCAACATCAAATATATTGTCTA
Organism: Kordiimonadaceae bacterium; assembly: GCA_018699075.1. Lineage (GTDB taxonomy): Bacteria > Pseudomonadota > Alphaproteobacteria > Sphingomonadales > Emcibacteraceae > Pseudemcibacter. The sequence goes on from JABIPV010000131.1 coordinate 1,881, forward strand.
TTTCATCACTATTTGAGGATACATTTCCAGAAACACTCAAAGATGGATAAAGAGCTTTTTTGGCAACGTTTAAATCATATTTAGCTTCCAAAACTCGGTTTTTAGCCGCCAGGACATCCGGTCGTTGGCTTAAAATTGAAGTGGGCATCCCCATGGTCACCGCTTGGCCAAGACCCGGCAATTTAGCATCTTGCGGCACCCTTCCCATTGGATATGAACCAATTAGAGTTTCTAAAGTCCGCATTCTTTCTGTAACTGTTTGACGTTGATTAGCAATATTAGACCGCGCCGTTGCGACGGTCGTCTCCACACGAAGAACATCCAATACATCCACCAGACCGCGACTATAACGGCTTGATACCAAGTCTTGAGCCTGTAGTATTTTTTCTAAATTTAATTCTAAAAGATCGTGTTGCAGAACTGATTCCGTGACATCAAACCAACGTTGAGCGGTTCTGGTCGCCAGAGAAATTCGGGCAAATTCAAGATCATTGCTTGCCGCAAGGACCGATTGTTGCGCCGCCATATTATCATTGGCAAGACGTCCCCAAATATCCGCTTCCCATGCAAGTCCCCCGCGAAGAGAGAAACTATTGCGATCTGCTGTTCCCCCTTGAAAGTCACCACTACGGCCTGCGCTGGCCCGTATGTCACCCGTTATGCTTCTGGCGCCTTGTGTAATTTCCTGCTGCGCAAGAGCGGTTCTTAAGCGGTTGGCTGAAATTCTCAAGTCCGGGTTATTATCAAATGCCTGCATCACCACTTGTGGTAAGTCTTTTACATCGCTTTCATCAAGCCATTTCAGTTCTGATTTAATGCTGTCAATATTGGGGCTTTGCCATGCAGCCGGAATGGCAACCATATTTAACTGGTCATCCATATTTATTGTTTGCGCGCAGCCCGACAAAAGTAGGCTACTTACGACGAGAACTGAAACCAGTTTCGTTTTACGGTCATTGAATATGGTACTAACCATAGTTGCTCCATTTTAAAAAAATCACTTCGATATAGTGTTATACGCAGTAGAAATAAATATCCTGCTATATTTTAACATAAATATCGAAGTGTCATTATATTAAAATCTAAGAGATAAGCAACTTAAGCCTCCATCTAGCTTACGAAATTCAGAAACATCTACTTCCCTGATTTTGTAACCTGCGGCTTTAATTATATCTACAGTGCCTTGATATCCTTTCGGCACAAGAACCGTACCATTAATCCAAACGCTATTTGCTGAGTAGCTTTCACTTTGATCAATTTCAATTATATCATATTTCTGAAATTCTGGCTTGGTGAGAAATTCACCACAAGCAACGAGATTATTATCTTCTAAATAACCTAAACCAGTCTTTAAATGCAATACTTCTGACATGGTCACAACGGAACCAGACATACCATTTTTCTTAAGTATTGCAATCAGTTGATCTGCCCCTTCTTGATTAGTACGGGCAGACAATCCTATATAGTAATGATCGCCGACCATCATAATATCGCCTGCTTCAACAAGACCTGGTGATTTGATTTGCTCTACATTATCATAAAAACTCCTCACCGACGCTTCGATATGTTCAACTTCGCCACGGCGACTTGGCGCACCGGGGTTTGTAAGTATACCACACTGAGGTGTCATCAAGGCAGCATCTTCAACAAAGCAGCTGTCTGGATAATCTTCCAGCGCTTCAAGAATAGTTACTTCAAGACCGCATTCTTTTAGAGCTTCGATATAATCATCATGTTGTGCACAGGCGTTTTCAAAATCAGGGAGCCCTAAATCAGCATCTGATAATCCATGGGTCATGGCTCTACACGGTTTTCTTACTATGGCATTCTTAAACATTACTGTTCCTTCACTTATGATAAATATTTTGAGTTAAATTAAGTATAAAGCACCCATGCCCCGATAATCGCAATGATCGAGAAAATGGCCGCTATAGATGAAATTATAAATATTAGATAATTAATTTTTACGCCTTGTTCTTTATCTTCAATTTGCAACTTTAAACTTGCAAAGGCTGAGCCAAGATAGGCTATTAAGACAGTAAAAGTTGACATCAAAATCATGAATTCAAATGCTTTTAAAAGACCTTTGTTAGCATTCATCAAAATGACAATCGATGCTAAAATGCTTGAAAATACTATCGCTGTTACTGGCGTGCCGTTTGCATTTTGTGCTTTTAGAAATGACGGAAACATTTTATCTCTGGCTCCTGCAAGCGGAATAATTCCCGTCAGCAACACCATGGAATTTAATGCGCCACCAATTGCAATAAGAGCACCAATTCCAACGATCAAGGCGCCAGTATTGCCAAAAATCAAAAACGCTGCGTCTGCAAAAGGGGAAGTTGAGGATTGAAGTTCTGCCGGAGATATAAGAGCCATAACCCCTGCCATGGCAATCATATAAATGGCCGTCGCCGTTAAAGTCCCAGCAATTAATGCGCGGGGAATTGTTTTCTTTGGGTTTTCCACATCGTCTGAAGGCACTGTTGCCGCCTCTATACCAATATATGACCACATTATCAGTAGACAAATCCCCGCGATCATAATAGGTATTGGCTCATCCTTTGGATTTAAGGCAGGTACAGACCCAAGATCACCCACGGCGAGCCCAACAGCACCGATTACCAAAAGAGGTATCATTTTTAAAATAACCGTTATGAGCTGAACTATACTAGCCTGCTCAACCCCTCTGATATTAATATAAGTAAATACCCATACTGCCCCTAAAGCAACAATAGTACTTATGGTAGTATCGCTTCCAACAACAGGGAAAAATACAGCGGTATATCCCGCAAATGAAATAGCAATGGCCGCCACCCCAATCCAAAGTGATGTCCAATAACCCCATGCAACAATCATCGCAGGAAAGGTTCCGAATGCATCATAGACATATGCATAAGGCCCCCCTAATCTTGGGTTTCGCGCGGACAAATGACATAGCGAATATGCAATGGCCAAGGCCCCTAATCCTGTCACCAGCCAACCGACGAAACTAAAGCTACCGTAGGGCGCTAAAATGGCCGGCAATGTAAATACGCCGGAACCAATAATGGTTCCCACAACCAATGCCCAAGATCGCCAAAACCCTAATGATTTTTTCAATTGAAATCTTCCTAAATAATTTTTACTCTAACTTAATTCCAACGCACACTACCAATTCAATAGCAGAATGTGCTGCCATTTTATTCAATTTACCAATATATTATCTATGTAATTGCCTTTTACACAGTATATTATTCTGAAAATTATTCTTATGACCATTTGCAATGACCTTCCCTATAACATATAAACCAAAGCCACAATGATCAAAAATTATAATCCACCATTAATTCCATTTCTTGACATAATTTATAGTGATGCAGACATCGTCGTTTTAAATAAACCTTCAGGATTATTATCTGTTCCCGGACGGGATCCCAAACACCGAGATAGTTTGATAACACGCGTACAAGAAGAAAATAATTCTGCCCTCATTGTCCATCGCCTAGATATGGATACTTCTGGGCTTATTATTTTAGCCCTAAATAAAGAAACCCATAGGCATTTAAGTATCCAATTTCAGGACCGTAAAGTTCAGAAAGAATATATTGCCCGCGTTTATGGAACACCTGAACAAAATGAAGGTATAATCGATTTACCGTTAATTTGTGATTGGCCCAACAGACCTAAACAAATTGTAGATTATGACGTTGGCAAACCTTCGCAGACCAAATGGCGAGTAATAGAAAAAAGAACGCTGGAAACACGTTTACTCTTAACACCTATTACAGGGCGATCGCATCAGTTAAGAGTTCATCTTCAAAATATAAACCATCCTATTCTCGGTGACAGGTTTTATGCTCATGAAAAAGCCCTACAAATGAGTGAACGTCTATGTTTACATGCGACGTCCTTAACGGTCATGCATCCTAAAACTTTGGACACGATGACTTTCATAAGTGACCCTGAATTTTAAAAGATTAAATCTCCATCATTAGGTGCTTTAAAATGAGCCATCACCATCTCATATGTTACGCCTTCAAAATTCTCCGGCATCCAATCAGGATTATGGTCTTTATCAATGAGTACCGCGCGTACGCCCTCATAAAAATCACTATCGTATGAAGAAATTGCACTGACAATGCGAAACTCCATAATCATACATTCATTAAAATCTAAATTTTTGCCGCAGTTCAATTGTTCTAAAATGACTTTCAAACTTATAGGAGACATCTTTTTTAATACCGCTATGGTTTTTTTGGCCCAATCATGATCAATATCACCAAGGTGATCCACAATATCTTCTATCGTATTCTCGTTAAATGCAGCGTCAATGAGGTCACGAAATTCATCAATAATCGCCACACCCGGATCTTCTGCAAATCGAGCGATAATATTATCTACATCTTCTGCTGAATTTATATCTTCATCGCATAAAGCATGGACAAATTGATCAAGCTTTTGAGAACTCATATAAGCTGTACCAATGCCTGCATATAATATATCAGCCCCCCTCAAACGTGCTCCTGTTAAACCTAAATATTTACCAAGTGCTCCGGGTAATCTTGGCAAAAAATAGCTCGAACCCACATCCGGAATTAACCCAATTGAGGCTTCCGGCATGGCAAATAGTGTTTTTTCAGTAATAATTCGATGTGAGCCATGAATAGAGACACCAACACCACCACCCATTGTGATACCATCAAGTAATGAAATATAAGGTTTCGAAAAATGATAAAGTCGTAAATTCATTTTATATTCGGTTGAGAAAAACTCTTTTGCCGCTAAATTATTTTCAAAACCTTGCTCAACTATTGAGCGCGCGTCGCCGCCAGCACAAAATGCTTTATCGCCGGCCCCTTTTATAACCACGGCTTGAATATCATTTAATGCGTCCCAAGCCATCAATTGTTCATTTATCTGTGAACACATTGTTGTAGATAATGCATTTAATACATCCGGCCGATTTAAGGTGATAAAACCTATGCCGTTTTTTTCTTCAAAGAAAATATCTTGATCGATCATTAATTATTTCTGTTATTCATTTTTTATAGTGAAGTTATTGATTCAGTAGCATGTATGAGCCATTCTTTTTCATCATTTTCAAGCAAGGGAGAAACGGTTTCACGGACTTTAGCGTGGTAGATATTTAACCATGTAATTTCAGCTGCCGACATCATATGTGGATTTACCAAACGCGTGTCAATTGGTGCTATAGTAATGGTTTCAAAAGTAAGCATAGGCCGTTCTTCCTCCGCATAACCGCTATCACGAACGATCACTAAGTTTTCAATGCGAATGCCATACTCACCCGTTTTATAGTACCCCGGCTCATTAGATAAAATCATACCGGGTTTTAAAGCCACATTATGGCCAACTGGTGAAATACTTTGTGGACCTTCATGGACACCAAGATAACTGCCCACACCATGGCCCGTACCATGATCATAATCCAATCCAACATCCCATAATGATTTTCGGGCTAAAGTATCCAAATGAGCCCCTGAACGGCCAACGGGGAAACGCGCTTGTGCCAGGGCAATGTGGCCTTTTAAGACACGTGTGAAACGATCTCTTTGTTCTTCAGTAGGTGTTCCTATGGCAACCGTACGTGTAATATCGGTTGTTCCATCTAAATACTGACCGCCAGAATCAACAAGATAAAGCATGCCATTTTCCAATTTTCGTGACGTTTCTGGACTAACCTTATAATGGACAATCGCCCCATTGGGGCCAGCACCACTTATGGTATCAAAACTATTACCTTGGAAAAGTGGCACTTCTTTACGCAAATCATAAAATTCATTCACTGCGTCAATTTCATCTATTTTACCTTTGTGGGCATTATTATCTATCCAATATAAAAATCTGCAAACCGCAACAGCATCCCTTATATGCGCTTTTCTGGCACCTTCAAGCTCCACATCATTTTTACAGGCTTTATCTAATTGGATTGGATCATCTGCTTCAATAATTTTTGCATCTGCATTTTCCAAAGCTTCAAAAATAGCTGCATGACTTTTCTTTGGATCAACCATGACACATTTATTTGACGTTCCTAATTTTCCCAAGCCCGCAACAAAATCATTTTTTGAAAATAAATTAACATGGGACCCTAAATGCTTTTTAACTTCATCATCGATTTTATCAGAATCAATGAATAAATCCGCTTTCGCATTATCATATAAAATTGCAAAACTTAAAACCAGCGGCGTACAATTAACATCAGATCCTCTAATATTAAATAGCCATGCGATACTATCTAAGGCCGTCAAAACAAGTGCATTAGCACCCTTAGATTTCAGTAACGCCGCAATTCTTTTACGTTTATTTAATGAAGTTTCTCCAGAATATCTATTTTTATGTAGCTGCGCCAAAGCTTTAGAAGGCTCAGGCTGATCGTTCCATATTTCATCAATAATATTATTCTCTAATGCCTTTAATGAGATATTTTTCACTGCTAATTTTTTAGCTACTTTTGCTAGCCATACTTTACTATGAAGCCATGGGTCATAACCAACAACATCGCCCTCAATTAAATTATCAAAAAGCCAGTCTTCAATAGGATCAATATTAAATTTCAAAGGTGTGAATTTCTTAAGATTAACCTGATCACGTACTTGTAGGGTATAACGCCCATCAACAAAAATCGCCGCTCGGTCGAGCGTCACTAACGCCTCACCAGCAGAGCCTTTAAATCCGGTCAACCATTCAAGGCGTTCAGCATATGACGGCGTATACTCACTTTGATGTTCATCACTGTGAGGTATGAGAAAACCATTAAGTTTTTGGTCTCTAAGTTTTTGTCTTAACGCAAGTAATCTATTGTCCATATTACCCTCAATAAAATTTCAAGGCCCTATATTTACAGGATCATCGGATATTGCAAGCACAATAGTAGGCATATTTTATAAATAGGCAGTTATTGAGACAGGCAATAAATACCTTTTCGATCCGAAATGCATTTAAAATACAACAAATTCAAGTGATTATAAATGGCATGGTTTTTGCACTTTTTACTAATGAAATGGAGCAACAAAATGAATACCAATATTATCTTATTTGAAAATTACAAAAAACCCGTTACATCGGAATTGAAAGAAAACGCAAATATTTTCATTGAGATGGAACAATTAGGTATTGACCCCGACCCTTTTCTAGAAATTGCGGCGCTTGATCTTTTCAAGCAGTATGGCGCATCTTCATATGATTATTCCATAAAAATTCAAGATGTATTCTTGCAGAATTACGATTTTGGAGCTGCAGAAATTTGGCAGAAAATTGCTGCAATTTTATTGAATTTACAACAATCTTCAAATGCTGTTACACATTAAATTTTAAGATAGTTTCTTAGCTACATAGCCACTAAACAGACCGGCTGAAATGGCGACAATTATGGCCATAATGCCGTAATATGGTGGGTAATCATGGGCAAAATTATAAATAACTCTTTCGATGCCCCTTTTGTTTACCGGCAAAATAGTATGGTCTTCCAAGATAATATCTCCATCACGAACTAGATAGACGCTTGATTTATAATCTCCCACAGGCATGTTGGATGGGAAAGTGAGGTTCGCACGAAATAAAATTTCGTTTCTCACTGTAACATTATCGCTACTTTCCAAATAGAGTCCACTATCGATCATATTCCTGATCAGTGCTTCTTTATACTCGCCGGCCTCAACACTTCCGTCGCCTATATTTTGTAAGCCCAGACCATATTCAGCTAATTTTCCTTTCGACAATATTTGATCAAGAGGGCGGGTCGATTCAATAACATAGTAACCAGGTATCCCTTGGATTGTTTGATTTTCATTGTTGACCCAAATTCCCGCGATATTTTCTTTTTTCCGGATGATAAGATCTGTGGGCTCACTTTGTACCACAACAATTATATCATAATTTAAACCCTGAACTGTAATTTCTCCTGATTGAGTGCTTTCATGCGCATGACGTTCTAATGCACCGAATAACAGAAGTTCACTCCCGGAAAATCGTGAAGTAATTTCAATAGTATGCTGAGAAAGATCTGTAACCAATGTCTCAGATTTTGCCAAAGACGTCGATATTAAACATGTCGCAATCACTAATGCAAAACCATTGAATAAATTACTTTTGAAGAATGTCATCATCAATGGCCCTCTCCCCCAATAACCGAAATAGTGAATAATTCTGCCGGTTCAACCACAAGTCCATATGCCATCCTGGCACAGACAATTAGAACCATGCCCGCAAGCAAAATTCGAAGCTGCTCACCTTTAAGTTTGGTGCCAACACGTACTCCGATTTGAGCCCCAATTACGGCCGCTGTCAGCAAAATCACCGCAAGAACAACATCAACTGTTTGTGTATTAACAGAATGAAGATAAGTGGCAGTTGCCGTGACAAATGTAATTTGCATGAGCGATGTACCAATAACCACATTTGTCGGCATATGGAGCAAATAAATCATTGCAGGAACCATAATAAAACCGCCGCCAACTCCCATTATAGCCGCTAAAACGCCGACAAGGGCACCAATTGCAAGCGGCATAATAGCACTGATATACATTTTAGATTTTCGAAAGCGCATTTTAAAAGGAAGAGCATCAATCCACGTACGTTGTCTGCGCCCAATTTTTGCCGCTTCGCCTCTGCGTTCTCGTAATATACTACGGACGCTCTCTATAAACATCAAGCCGCCAACACTACCCAAGAACACTACGTAAGTCATTGAGATCATAAGGTCAACTTGACCGATAGAACGCAAATAGGTGAATATCATCGCCCCAAAATAAGTACCAACCACACCACCTGCGATTAGGACAAACCCCATTTTAAAATCAACGCCGCCCCTGCGCCAATGTGCAGCGGCGCCGGAAACAGAAGCCGCTGTAATTTGATTGGCTTCGGTTGCAACAGCAATAGCAGGGGGAACGCCCGCAAAAATAAGAATAGGTGTCATTAAAAAGCCGCCACCAACACCAAACATGCCAGATAAAAAACCCACACCACCACCCATGGCAAAAAGAACAAAAATGTTCATGGATAATTCAGCAATGGGCAGGTATATCTGCATATATAAAACTATTTATTGGTGTTTAAAAAATATAGTGCGTCACATTATACTCAGTTTGAACTAAACCTTATGATAAGGAATCACTCTTTGGCCTTATATAGACCCAAATAACCTATCCTGCAAGGGAACATTCTTAACAGAGTTTATGCATCTATTTTACGGAATTACCTACTCTAAGCAAAGAGTTGATAAAATATCTTTACTGCTTGATTAGATTCGCCGTTTTCTATCCTTAAGGATATATATTTTCTTGTGTTACTATTGAAATAATACTGTTAATATTTATTTCTAATATAGTGCTAAAAATAATAACAAGGACGTTAGGATTCCCTATGCCCACATATAAAGCTCCCGTCGAAGATTATAAATTTCTCATGCATGATATATTTGATCTGCAGCAATATAACCAACTAGAGCCTTATAAAGAAGCTAGCCCAGATCTGATAGATGCTATCTTGGAAGAAGCCGCAAAACTAACTGAAAATATATTTCAGCCGATCAATCAAAGCGGCGGTGAACAAGGGTGCAGTCTTAGTAATAATGAGGTTTCGACCCCTGACGGCTTCAAACATGCATATGACCAATATCAGGAAGGCGGCTGGCAGGGAATTACAGGTGATGTCAAGTACGGAGGCCAAGGACTTCCCATGACCATTGGTCTTGCCATTAATGAAATGATGGTTTCATCAAACTGGGGACTAGCCATGTATCCAGGGCTGACCAAAGGCGCGGCGGAAACCATTCATACATGGGGTACAGATGAACAAAAAGACACGTATCTACCCAATATGATATCTGGTACTTGGTCTGGCACTATGAATTTAACAGAACCTCACTGTGGTACTGACCTTGGATTACTTCGTAGCAAAGCCGAACCAAATGATGATGGTTCATATAATATTAGTGGTACTAAAATTTTCATATCTGCTGGCGACCATGATCTTACCGAAAATATTATCCATCTTGTTCTTGCGCGTATTACTGGGGCACCGGAAGGTATGGATGGCATAAGTCTCTTTATCGTGCCTAAATATAATCTGAATGATGATGGATCATTAGGAGAACGTAACGGTGTGACATGCGGCTCTTTAGAAGAAAAAATGGGTATTCATTCAAACGCCACCTGCCTTCTTAATTATGACAGCGCAAAGGGATTTTTGCTGGGAAAAGAAAATAAAGGCATGCGCGCAATGTTCACCATGATGAATGAAGCAAGACTAGGGGTCGCCGTTCAGGGGCTCGCCATCGCAGAGGTCGCACAACAAAATGCTGCCGATTATGCCAGAGACAGAATTCAAGGCCGTGCCTTAACAGGGGCTAAATTTCCGGATGATGCTGCAGACCCTATTATCGTTCATCCAGATGTCCGACGTATGTTAATGACCAATCGCGCCTTCAACGAAGGGGCACGGGCAATGGCAATTTGGGCCGCACTTCAAGCTGATATTTCCCACAATGAAGCGGATGAAAAAGTCCGTGAAAATTCGAAAGATATGCTCGCACTACTCACGCCTGTTATGAAATCCTATATGACTGACCAAGGTGTTGAAGCTGCCAGTAGGGCCATGCAATGTTTAGGTGGTCATGGTTATATAAATGAATGGGGTATGGAACAATTTCTGCGCGATGCCCGTATTGCTCCTATATATGAAGGGACCAACGGCATTCAAGCCATGGACCTGGTCGGCCGTAAGCTTCCCCAAAAGAATGGCGAGGTTATTAAAAATTATTTTGCCATGATCCAAACATTTATTGATGAAAATGAAAGTGACCCAGAAATGGAACGCTACACAACGTTGCTAGATAAAGCATCCAAGCGGCAACAATCATCGAGCATGTGGTTAATGCAAAATGCCATGAGTAATCCTGATCATGCTGGCGCAACAGCCCACTATTATTTAAATCTAATGGCCCTTGTCACAATGGGATATTTCTGGGGCATAATTGTTAAAAAAGCAAAATCAATGCTCGCAGATGGGCAGGGTGACCAAGAGTTTTTAAAAAATAAAATTATAACGGCTGACTTCTTTTTCACACATATATTACCTGAAACAACGGGTTTAAGAATAAAAGTAGAGGCCGGTTCAGATGATGTTATGGCCCTTGATGCTAATTCTTTCTAAGGAAATAAAATATGACAGACGCCTATATATTTGACCATGTAAGAAGCCCTAGAGGGCGTGGTAAAAAAGATGGTAGCCTCCATTCCGTCACCCCTATTAATTTATTAACACAAATTCTGGTAGCCCTCAGAACCCGCAATGATTTTGACGTTACTGCCGTGGATGATGTCATCACCGGATGTGTAACTGGGGTCGGTGAACAAGGAGGGAATATAGGCAGGTTTGCAGCCATTATGGCCGATTATTCAGACGAAGTTCCGGGATTACACGTGAACCGGTTTTGTGCATCAGGACTGGTCGCAGCAAATTATGCAGCAGCAAGGGTTATGGCCGGCCAAGCAGATTTAATGATCGGCGGCGGTGTTGAAAGCATGTCACGTGTACAAATGGGATTTGATGGCGGCGCCTGGTTAATTGACCCACAAGTGACTAATAAAATTGGCTCCGTCCTGCAAGGCATAAGCGCAGATATGATCGCGACAAAATATGGGTTCAGCCGTGATGATTGCGATCAATATGCTGTTCTCAGTCAAAACCGGGCAAAAAATGCGTGGGATAATGGCCATTTTAATAATTCTATACTGCCCATTAAAGATAGTATCGGGCAAGTTTTACTTGATCATGATGAACATATGAGACCCGGCACGACCGGTGAAGACTTAGGGAATTTAAAAAGTTCATTTAATGACATGGGTGAGCTTGGTTTTGATAGCGTCATCATGCAAAGATATCCGGAAATTGAAAATATAAAGCACGTCCACCATGCGGGTAATGCAAGCGGTATCGTTGACGGTGCCGCCGCCATGTTAATCGGCACAAAAGAAACAGGTGAAAAATACAATTTAAAACCACGTGCCAGAATTGTCTCCTTCGCTGATACGGGTACGGACCCCAGCATCATGCTCACCGGTCCCGGAAAAGCCGCCCGAAAAGCACTCGCCCGTGCAGGATTAAATAAAGATGATATTGATGTCTGGGAGGTAAATGAGGCCTTTGCATCCGTTGTTCTTCGTTTCTGTCAGGAAATGGACTTGAGCACCGCAGAAGTGAATGTAAATGGCGGCGCGATTGCCATGGGACATCCTCTTGGTGCAACAGGAAATATGATTTTAGGCACCGCCCTTGATGAACTGGAACGCACCAATAAAAGATACGGGCTTGCTTCATTATGTGTTGCTGGCGGCATGGCCACAGCAACCATCATTGAACGTGTGTAAAGAGGATATGACATGACCCAAAAAGCAATAAAAATAGACATTGATCAAAACGGAATTGCTCTTCTTACCATTGATGTTGAAGAACAATCGATGAATGTCATCAACCAAGATTTCATCAGCGAACTAGAAGCGCATATTAAAAGAATTTCAGAAGAGGATAATATTAAAGGTGCCGTAATTACATCCGGTAAAGACAGCGCCTTCTTAGCCGGTGCAGACTTAAATATGATTCTTGGTGGCCTCGCCAAAGGCGGAGAAGCAGATCCCGAAGACATATTTAAGGCATCATTTGCGCTTAATAAATTATTCCGCTCTCTTGAAACATGTGGCAAACCGATTGCAGTAGCGATTAATGGTTTAACGCTTGGCGGCGGATTAGAGTTATCACTGGCCTGTCATTACCGCGTTGTTGCGGATAACGATAAAATCAAACTCGGTCTTCCGGAAGTACAGGTTGGTCTAATACCTGGCGCCGGCGGGACACAAAGATTACCCCGTCTAATGGGAATTCAACTGGCATTACCATATTTGCTTCAGGGTAAGAATATGACCCCGAAACAAGCCTTATCAAATAATATCATTCATGAAATTGCTCCCGCAGATGAAATTGTTGATAAAGCAAAAGCGTGGATACTGGCTGGCGGAAAAGCAGAACAACCATGGGACCAAAAAAGATTTAAAATCCCCGGTGGTCAAGGTGTATATGACCCAAATATTGTGCAAACCTTTATGGGTGCACCGGCCATGACACTAAAACAAACAAAGAATAATTATCCAGCAACAGTTGCTATTCTTTCTGCCGTATATGAAGGTCATCAACTGCCAATTGACACGGCACTTGAAGTAGAAAGCAAATATTTTACCCAGCAAATCATGGGTTCTGTTGCCCCAAATATGATACGCACGCTTTTTGTTAATAAAAATAAAGCAGATAAACTTATTCGCCGGCCGAAAGACCAGCCCGAAATGAAAACTAAAAAGCTCGGCATGCTAGGTGCTGGACTAATGGGCGCCGGAATTGCATATGTGAGCGCCAAAGCTGGCATCGAAGTCATTCTACTGGACCGTGAATTGGAATTTGCCAACAAAGGCAAAGATTATTCAAGGGCCATATTAGAAAAGGGTATTAAACGCAAAAAAACCACTCAAGAAAAAGCAGATAAACTTCTCAGTTTGATAAAACCGACAACGGATTATGCCGATCTGGAAGGTTGTGACCTTATTATCGAAGCAGTGCTAGAAGACCCAAAAGTAAAAGCTGATGTAACTCAGAAAACTCAAGCAGTGGTTCCTGAGGGCTGTATTTACGGCTCTAATACTTCCACTTTACCAATTAGTATGTTGGCGAAGGCATCACAAGATGAAAGTAAATTCATCGGCATTCATTTCTTTTCCCCTGTAGATAAAATGCCCCTTGTAGAAATTATTATGGGTAAAAACACAGGTGAGGAAGCTCTTGCAAAGGCCCTTGACTATGTTAGACAAATTAGAAAAACACCCATCGTTGTAAATGACAGTCGCGGATTTTACACTAGCCGCTGTTTCATGACTTATCCGGTTGAGGCTACTAACATGCTTCATGAAGGCATCGCCCCTGCGCTGATTGAAAATAGCGGCGTATATGCCGGAATGGCTGTGGGTCCTTTCGCTGTATTAGACGAAGTTAGTCTAGAGCTAAGTTACCACATTGCGGAAGCTACCAAAAAAGCACTTGGAGATGCATATAAAAGTGAAGCTTGTGATGAAGTTGTGACAAGACTTTATGCAGACCTTGGACGTAAGGGTAAGAAAAACCGCAAAGGATTTTATGAATACCCAGAAGACGGCAAAAAATATATCTGGCCAGAATTGTCCGAACATTACCCGCTTCTGGATGAACAACCCTCTCAAGAAACTGTGACAAAAAGACTTATGTATCGCCAAGCGCTTGAAGTAGTCAGGTGCCTGGAAGAGAATGTAGTCACTGCCCCTGAAGATGCAGACATTGGTGCCATTTTCGGTTGGGGTTTCGCCCCATGGACCGGCGGCCCGCTAAGTATGATTGATACAATAGGCTTAGATAAATTCGTCGATGAGTGTAATTCATTACGTCAAATTCATGGTGATGTTTATAAAATTCCTGAACTGTTGAATAAAATGCACGCTAATAGTGAACGTTTTTACAAGTAACACATGATTAAAAAATCTTGCATGATCAAGTTTCATGTGGGATATAAAATATAATGAGGAATAAACCATACTAAATATATTAATTTAACTCAGGGTATAAAAAATGAGCAATTTTAAAATGATAATCAAAACTATTCTCGTCTGTACAGTAACTCTACTTTTTTCATCTGCCGCTATGGCGGATTGGACATTAGACGCGGGAAATTCAAACATTTCTTACGGTACAATTAAAAATGGTGCCATTGGAGAAAGCAATACCTTTAAAACCATTTCAGGAAAGCTAGATGATAGTGGACATATCAATATTGATATTGCTCTTGCTTCGGTTGAAACGCTACTGGAACTGCGTGATGAACGTATGAGAGACATCGTTTTTAAGGTTGCTGAAAATGCCAGCGCCAAATTAACAGGTGATATGAGTTTACAAGACCATAATGACCAAGAAATTGGCACAAGCCGTGTGATTGAAGCTGCTATTAACCTTGAACTGGTTGGTGAGAAAATTGAACTTGATGTGATGCTAGTGGTAACAAGGCTTGCGGAAAATAAAGTTCTCGTAACACCTCACGGTGTTCTATTTGTCGATGCGGATGATTTTGAACTTGCCGGTGCTATCGAAACACTGCGTGAACTTGCCGGACTTGATACAATTGCAACAGTAGTACCAATGTCATTTTATTTAACATTTACGAAATAGGATAAAAAAACACTATGAATAGTAATATTTGCAAATCTGCCCTTTTATGTGGGCTGATTTGTTTACCATCCTTTGCCAGCACAGCACAGGCTGAGGTTACCCCTGAACAATTTAATTTACTCGTAACCGCCGCCAATACAGACGGTGGTAAAAACTTTAATGCCTTGGTTGAAATATTGTTGGCCAGTCATCCTGAAGATGCTGAGGAAATTAGAGATATTGCTGAACAATTAAAACCGAAAGCCCCGCCTCCGCCGCAACCTACTTCAACGTCCATACCTGTTGAAGGAACCATATTTTCTGATAGTGGTTCAGAACAGTTTTCTCAAAATTTTCTACCCGGATGGGAAAAAGAAATAGAAGTAAATGTACTTTATTCAACAGGTAATTCCAGTCAAAAATACTTCGGTACTGGCACCAAGTTTGAAAGAGAAGCCGGAAGGTATCATCAGGTAGCGACCACATACTTTGATTATAACAACAGTAACGCCGTAACGAATAAGCGCCGATTTGGTATTGCCTATAAAAGTGATTATAGCATAAGTGATATTTCCTATGTCACGGGTTATACAAGCTTCGAAAGTGATAGTTTTGGGGCGTTTAATAAACGATTTACCTTAAATGCCGGTTACGGTCTTCGCGCACTCGATAATGACACATTTAAATGGAGTCTTGAAGCGGGACCAGCATTACTTGTCACCAAACAATTAAGTACGGAAGATTACGACAAAGATATCACCGCTTTCGGTAGCAGCATCTTTACATGGATCATTAATGACCGAAGTGAACTTGACAATGAAACAAAAGTTTATGCGGGTAACAAAGTCGTTATTGAAAATAAAACCGACTATAAAATTAAAGTCAGCGGTGCGCTCAGTGGTAAAATATCCTTTGATGTTTTATATGATCGTGATGCACCAATTGGGCGTAAAAAGACCGAGACAATCACCCGTGTCGGTATTCTTTACGACTTCTAGTTAAGCTTTTAAGTCCCATAATCATTCAATATTATGGGACTTAAGCTAACGCTTTTTTCAATTCACTAATAAATACATCAACATCGTTATTGTTTGTAAACATATGGTTTGAAATGCGGATGGCATTATATTGAGGCAAGGTTTTAATAACAATATTCTTATCTCCCATTGCTTTTCGTATTTCACTATTTTTAATGTCTTTATCATAGGTAAAACTAACGATCGCCGTTGATAGTTCAGGATCATCTGAACTGATGACATTTACCCCCTCTATATCATTGAGTTGCTGTTGGCAATAGGCCGCTAAATCCATACATCTTTGTTCAATTCGTTTCGTACCTATGGCCATATGCCATTCCATAACATCGCCAAAACCAATTAAAATAGCCGCATTTCGTGTGCCCGAAGATGCAGAATATGAATTATAATTACTGGATATGAAGACGTTATTGACCTTGTCTTGTATCCCTTTGCGCATATACAGAATACCGGTTTCTTTAGGACCCATTATCCATTTATGACCACTACAGGCATATACGTCACAGCCCATATCATGCACATCAATATCAATCATTCCCGGTGCTTGTGCTCCATCAACGATAAACAAAATATCCTGTCCACGGATTAATTTCGATACTTCTTTAATAGGCCATCGAAGCCCGGTTACGGTTTCGATGTGACTAAGTAATAATAATTTCGTTTTATCTGTTATTTTGGCCTTTATAAGATCAAGAAGCTGTTTTTTACTTTTAACCGGATAAGGCATAGTTATTTTATTGATAACTGCGCCTTTGGTTGCTGCTAAAAAATTAAGGCCCGTTTCTGCACCGCCATGTTCATGATTAGTCGTTAAAATTTCATCACCCGCCTGCCAATCAATACCGGAACATACTGTACTGATACCTTCTGTTGTATTACGTGTTAAAATAATTTCTTCTTCATCTGCAGCAAAAAACTTCGCCGCTTTAGCGCGGGTTTTTTCCATTTCTTGCCCCATAGGGCCGAAATTCATTGCCGCCGGATTACCTTCCAGTTGACGCATCATCGCTGTAACTTTGTCGTAAACTGCCTTTGGAGAAGGTCCCAATGTGCCCGTATTCAAATATATTAGATTATTTTCCAGCATAAGTTCATTTCTGACGCCTGCAAATAGTTTGTCGTCGTCAATATTCATGCTGTTTTTAAAATCAATGCCCTGAGAAAAAGCTTGGGTTTGACCAGCACCAAGAAAGGCTAAAACACTGAATGTAGAGCTTTTTAAAAATCCCCGACGTGTATTCAATAATTTGTTTTCTTTTAAAATATTATTCATTTTCTTCATCCAGTTAGACTTATCAATATAGAAAATATAATCATTGTGACTTTAAAAAATGCACTGAAATCATTATTTCTATTTACTGACCTATTAAATGTAGTGATAGATTGCGTTTATGCGCATGTTCGCGGTGTTCAAATATATAAATTCCTTGCCAAATCCCAAGGTCAAGATCGCTACTTGTTACTGGAATAGTTAATTGGGTTTGGGTTAGAGCAGATTTAATATGGGCCGGCATATCATCAGGGCCTTCTGCATTATGGCGATATAGACCTTCAATTTCCGGAACCAGTTTTCTAAAAAATGAATTTAAATCATGTAATACATCCGGGTCTGCGTTTTCTTGGATCGTAAGTGACGCGGAAGTATGGCGAATAAATATTGTCAGCAACCCCTGTTCCACATTCTGTTCACGTAACCATGCCTTAATTGGCCCGGTTATATTTAATAAGCTAGCGCCTGTCGTTTGAAAGGTTATTTGCGTAGAAGATTGTTTCATGCGATCCGTATTTTGTTACTGTTTTTATTTATTTGCACATACATATATAATCTGTATGAGAGAAGCATAGCCAGTATGATAGCATGAATAGTAGGGATAAGTACATCCGCCTTCACCATCATGTAATTATGAGTTACAGCGAATATGGTCAAAGGGTAAATTAAACGGTGCAATTTTTGCCATTTTTTTCCTAACTTTTTCACGGCAAATTTAAACGATGTAGCCGCCAGAATGAGAAGACCCACTAAAGCCAGCATGCCAAATGTTATCGCTTTTCGTTCTAAAACATCTTCGATAATGAGTTCCCAATCAAAGAAATAATCTAGCACCATGTAATTAAGGAAATGCATAAGTCCATAAAGAAATGCATAAAGTCCCAAAAGTCGCCGATAAACCAACAACCGCCATTTTGTCAGTTTCACAAGCGGAGTAACACTTAATGTAATCAGTAAAAACCTTACGGTCCACTTACCTGTAAAATCAGTAATATGTTCAATAGGGTTTGCCGTAAGCACATGAGTTTCAAAATTTAACCATAGCCATATCTGATAGCTAATCCATAGCGCCGGAGCAACACATATAATATGTATTAAAAGTCTTAACCAAGGACGATACTTTTTAGCCAGCATTAAAAATTTCTTCTTAAATTCATTCCATCGTAAAGATGGGCAACCTGTTCGCCGTAACCATTGAACATCAAAGTTTTTTGTCGAGATAATCCACCGATTCCCGTAAATTCACCAATGCGTCTTTCTTTGGATTGCGACCAACGTGGGTGCGATACTCTTGGGTTTACGTTTGCATAAAATCCGTATTCTTCTGACTGCAATCGCATCCAACTTGACACCGGTTGCTTTTCAACAAAAGAAATTTTTACGATCGACTTAATTCCTTTAAAACCATATTTCCACGGTACGACCATCCGAAGCGGTGCACCATTTTGCTTGGTAAGTTTACGGCCATATAATCCCACCGCCATAATCGCAAGCGGGTTCATGGCTTCATCCATACGTAAACCTTCGCGGTACGGCCACCTGATTACTCTGTTCACCTGACCCGGCATTTGTTTTTTATCAACTAAAGTTTCAAAATAAATATATTTTGCCTTTGCTGTCGGTTTTAACTTATTGATCACTTGCGACAAAGAAACACCGACCCATGGGATTACCATTGACCATGCCTCCACACAGCGCATTCGGTAAATTCGCTCTTCTAGGGCGTTATGATCTACCAAGTCTTCCACACTATATTCACCAGGGTTTTCACAGTGACCTTCGACCGTTACGGACCATGGGTCCGTTATTAATGTATGTGCCTTTGCCATCGGATCACCTTTATCAACGCCGAACTCATAAAAATTATTATAGCTCATAATATCATCAAGTGATGTTTGTTGATCAGCTAAATCACGCCCGTCATATTTATTAGAACCAGGTTTTGAGGCAATTTGAGCATTCGTCATAGAAGGAACCATAATACTGGCCGCCGTTCCAGCACCCATAATTCCTGCTGCTTGGATAAATTTACGTCTCGATAGAAAATTGGCTTCTGACGTTACGTCACTTTCTTTTAAATCCCACGAGTTCTTAATTTTAATCAACATTATTTCACCTGAATCCATACTTTGTTTTTATTATTATATCTTGATTACATCAGAGAGGCTATTAACAGCCAATCACTTTTATGTTATTGGCATACACATTAGCAAAACGGAGAATATTTATCAATGGCACCACCGCTATTTACACTGACTAATATGAGCTTAAGATTTGGCCCTGATCCGCTTTTCAGTGGTGCTGAACTTGCCATTGGGGAACGGGACCGAATTTCATTAGTGGGTCGCAATGGTGCCGGCAAATCTACATTAATGAAAATTATCCACGGTACAGTTGAGCCTGATGATGGGGAGCGTTTTATTCAACCGGGCTGCCATGTCACTTATCTAGAACAAGACCCAGATTTATCCGACTATCAAACCGTTCATGAATATGTGGTCAGCGGGCTTACTCACAGTTCACAAGAAGATCATTTTCAAGCTGATATTATATTGGCTGAAATAGGTTTAAACGGTGCCACAGTTACAAAAATACTTTCTGGTGGAGAGCGTCGTCGCGCCGCCATAGCCCGTGCCTTAATAAGCGACACAGATATATTATTATTGGATGAACCTACAAACCATCTAGATATCGCCACCATCGAATGGCTAGAAGACAAATTAAAACGCTGGCGCGGTGCACTTGTAATGATCAGTCATGACCGGGCGTTTTTAAATAATTTAACCAACACAACCTTTTGGCTTGATCGCGGGAAAGTCCGCCGACTTGATAAAGGTTTTTCTGAATTTGATAATTGGTCTTCAACCATTTTTGAACAAGAATCCGCTGAGCGCGCCAAGCTTAATAAACTAATCGAAAAAGAAACCGATTGGTCCCATAAAGGTATCACCGCCCGCCGTAAACGTAACATGGGCAGGATGCGCAACCTTTGGGAGCTTCGTGAACAACGAGCAGAACAAATAGCCGTCGTTGGTACCGCCAAACTGGCAACAGATAGCGGTAAAGCATCTGGTAAAAAGGTAATTGAAGCGATTAACATCAGTGTAGGTTTTGATGATAAACCGATTTTAAAGGATTTCTCGGTCAAAATCCTTCGGGGCGACAGGGTCGGTATTATTGGCCCCAACGGTGCAGGTAAAACCACTCTTCTTAAATGCCTAACTGGCGATTTAACACCAGATCAAGGTACAGTTAAACTTGGAACAAACCTTGAAGCAACTTTTCTCGATCAACACCGTACTCTGATTAAAGACACAGATACAGTTTGGGAAACTTTAAGTGATGGCGGCGATCATATTATGGTACGTGGTCATTCAAAACATATCATTTCCTATATCAAAGATTTTCTTTTTGATAGCTCACAAGCCCATAGTCCCGTTGCTTCGCTTTCCGGCGGTGAAAAAAACAGGTTACTTCTGGCCAAGACACTGGCTCATCCTACCAACTTGCTTATTCTTGATGAACCGACAAATGATCTTGATATGGACACCTTGGATTTATTACAAGACGTTCTCAGCGATTATCAAGGGACATTACTTTTGGTAAGCCATGACCGTGATTTCTTAGACCGTTTGGTCACATCTACCATCGTCATGGAAGGCAATGCTGACGTTCGCGAATATCCCGGTGGTTATAGTGATTATGTCAGGCAGCGTAAGAACCGCATCGATGGACCAAAAGAAAATCTTTATAAAAAAAACAAATCCGCCTCTACAGGCACAATGAAGGCAAAAAACAAAGGCAAAAAACTAAGCTTTAAAGACCAATATGCATTGGATAATCTGCCCAAAGAAATAGACGCCCTTTCAATAACGATTGATCAGTTACAGGAAAAACTGGCACAGCCCGATTTTTATGGCAATGACCCCGATGGCTTTAACAATACCAATAAAAAGCTCGAAAAAAAGATATCTGACCTTGAACGCAAAGAAGAACAATGGCTTGAACTGGAAATGTTAAAAGATGACCTATAATAGTTGCGTTTGAAACATTCTATTGTTATCATCATAACAACATTGAATTAGATAGGGTAAATAATGTCAGAAGTAGATAATAAACACCGTTCTTCCATCCCACTAGATCACGAATATAAAGAGCTTCCCATGCCTTATGTATGGAATATGACCGATGTTGAAATGGTTGAAAAATCGCAAGAGTTTCTGAAACTGATGGAAAAACGCCATACGGTTAGGGAATATTCAACCCGCCCCGTTCCCAGAGAAATTATTGAAAACTGTGTTAAAGCAGCAGGACTGGCCCCAAGCGGTGCCAATCATCAGCCGTGGCATTTTGCTGTGATCGAAAACCCTGAGCATAAACAAAAAATTCGCGATGCCGCAGAAGAAGAAGAAAAAACATTCTATGCAGGTCGCGCCAGCGATGAATGGCTTAACGCGCTTGAACCCATTGGTACAAACGACAGTAAACCACATCTCACTATCGCACCGTGGCTGATTGTTATTTTTGCCCAGCGTACAAGTATTGACCGCGACGGGCGCAAATTTAAAAATTATTACGTTAACGAATCGGTTGGTATTGCCACTGGGTTTTTGATCACAGCACTTCATACGGCAGGGCTTACGACCCTAACCCATACACCAAATCCAATGAAGTTTTTAAATGATCTTTGCGGACGTCCTGCAACAGAAAAACCAGAAATGATACTTGTTGTCGGCCATCCAAATGAAAAAGCAACAGTACCTGCACATGCCAAATGGAAAAAATCATTAGATGAAATTATGTCTGTCTTTTAGTTTATGCCATGCATTCTTTTTTAAGAAATGGTGTCATTAAGAATATAAACACACCGACCCCCATACTGAACATTCCGACCATGGTATAAACATCCATGGTCGCCGTCATATCGAGCTCAGCGGTCGTATTTCCGTGCGCGGCACCGCCAGCAATGGCACTAATCCATCCGGCAAGATAATTTCCCACCGCCATAAAAAGAAACCATGTCCCCATCACCATACCGACGATTTTGGTGACGCTCATTTTCGTGACAATAGAAAGACCCACTGGACTTAAAAAAAGCTCTGCTAGTGAAAGTGAAAAATATATAAATGCCAACCATAAAAAGTTCTTACTGTTGCCATCATCCAGTCCCATGCCCCAGGAAAATATAATGTAACCAAGGCCAATGATCATCAGCGACGTGCCAAATTTCACCGGTGTTGAAGGTTCCATGTTACGCTTAGAAAGGGCAACCCACACCCATGCCATTAGGGGCGCTAATATCACCACAAATAAAGTATTCATGGTTTGAACTTGCGATGCTTTGACCTGCCAGCCAAATAAGTTTTTATCAAACTGCTGATCCGCCAATAAAGTTAAACTGGCCCCCTGCTGTTCGAACAAGGCCCAGAACACCGCTTGAACGACAATTAAAAAACAAACAACCATCAAACGTTCACGTTCAATTTTTGTGCATTTGATAAACCCATAAAGCAGAATAATACCGATCATCACAAAACCTGATACGCCTAGCAACATCCCTACGAGTTCCTGATACTGCATCATCATCCAACTGATCATCACCATACCGATGCCGCCAAGGTATATGGCGGTTTCTTTATTGATGCCCGCGAAGGCAATTTCTTTTAAAATTTCAGGGTTTCGTGGCTCCGCATGACCATCTAATAATTTTTGGCCCCATAAGAAAACCAGTAAGCCAAAGAACATGCCGATGCCCGCGATGGAGAAGCCGTAATTCCAACCATATGTCTCCCCCACATAACCAACGATCAGCATGGATATAAAGGCCCCTAAATTAAGCCCCATATAAAAAATGGTAAAACCACTATCACGGCGTGGATCATTTGGTCCATATAATGCTCCCACCACGGTGGTAATATTCGCCTTTAAAAAACCAACCCCAGTAATGATCAATGCTAAGGCCAAAAAGAAGATATTTAAGGCAAATTCATCGCGTACCACCACACCCTCTTCCATATAGGCCGCACTGCCGTGATAGGCCATTAACCCATGACCTAGCACCAGTAATATAGCGCCAAAAGTCACCGCTTTACGGTTGCCCAAATAACGGTCAGACAAGTATCCACCGATGATCGGCAACATATAAACAAGGCCGACAAAAGCCCCATATATCATACTGGCTTTACCACTACTGAACAGATGATATTTCGTTAGATATAAGATCAGCAACGCCCGCATACCGTAATATGAAAAACGTTCCCACATTTCGGTTAGGAAGCAAATAGGAAGACCTATCGGATGGCCCATAAAATTACGCTTTTGCGAACCTGCGTATAAATCTACCGCTTTATCTGACATAAATTAATTTACCCCGTGCATTCCTTTTTTAAGGATTGGTGTAAGGGCTAAAATAAACACACCAACACCGACACTTGAATATCCTATGATCGTATAAAGATCCATTGTCGCCGCCATATCAAGGGTTCCACTTGCCACACCTACTTCTGTACTGCCCATAAGTGAACTGATCCACCCTGCCACATTATTACCAAGAGCCGTGAACAAGAACCACGTTCCCATCATCATGCCAACGATTTTTGGAACACTTAATTTCGTCACCATTGATAACCCAACAGGACTTAAAAATAATTCCGCCAACGTCAAGGCAAAATAAATAAATATCAGCCAGAAGAAACTCTTAGAAGTGCTATCATCAAGCCCCATTCCCCAAGCGAAAATGATATAACCTGCACCAATGATTAACAATGAATAGCCAAATTTAGCAGGTGTTGAAGGTTCAATTCTTTTTCTCGCCATTGCCACCCAAAGCCACGCCATAACTGGCGCGAGTGATATGACAAATAAAGCATTCATGGTTTGAACTTGCGACGCTAAAATATCCATACCGAGAAAATTAAGGTTAAATTGTTGATCGGCAAGCAATGTTAAACTGGCAGCCTGTTGTTCAAACAGGGCCCAAAAAACAGCCTGCACCGCAATAAGGAACAAAGCCACCATCATACGGTCACGGTCAACTTTTTCACACTTGGTAAAGGCGTAATAAAGAATAAACGCGATCATAAACAGACCGGAAATACCCACGAGCTGTATCACCATTTCATCATATTGCATCATCACCCAGCTCACCGCCACCATCACGAGACCGAAAAGATAAATTGTGTATTCTTTATTAATACCAATGGGTGATTTTTCTTTCAGCACTTCTGGATGTGGCGGCTCAGCGCGCCCACCCAAATATTTTTGACCCCATAAAAAGACCAATAACCCAAAAAGCATGCCTATACCGGCAAGGGAAAATCCATAATTCCAACCATGTACTTCCCCCACATAGCCGACAATAATCATGGAAATGAAAGACCCAAGATTGATACCCATATAAAAGATCGAAAACCCACTATCGCGTCGTGGATCATTCGGGCCATATAACGCGCCAACCACGGATGATATATTTGCCTTAAGGAAACCAACCCCGCCAATAATCAATGCCAGAGCAAAAAAGAAAACATTAA
Source organism: Kordiimonadaceae bacterium (assembly GCA_018699075.1). Classification (GTDB taxonomy): domain Bacteria; phylum Pseudomonadota; class Alphaproteobacteria; order Sphingomonadales; family Emcibacteraceae; genus Pseudemcibacter. The sequence continues at coordinate 26,939 of JABIPV010000131.1, forward strand.
TATAAAATTCATCGCGCACGACGGTATCGCCGTCCATATATGCAGCGGGACCGTGAAAGGCCATCAAGCCATGACCGAGTACCAGTAATATAGCCCCATATGTTACCGCCTTTCGGCTGCCTAAATAGCGGTCAGCCATATACCCGCCTATGATTGGCATCATATACACCAGGCCCGCATAGGCACCATAAATCATACTGGCTTTATCAACACCAAACAGATGATATTTCGTAAGATAGAGGATCAAGATCGTCCGCATGCCATAATATGAAAAGCGTTCCCACATTTCTGTTAAAAATAAAACAGATAATCCAATGGGATGGCCCATAAAATTGCGTTCCTGCGAACCTGCGTAAATATCTTCAGTGGTGTCTGACATCCCTATTCCCTATATTATATTTTTATAACTTGATAAATATGGGCACACTTTGCCAGAAGAAAAGTGAAAAGTCACGTTTACGATCCAATAAATAAAGATTATAAATTATCTAAATTTAATCAACGAGAGACCATCATGAAAATCAGCAGTAATTTCGATAGCGGTAATATCAATGTGATTGAAGCAAAAGCCCCCGGCAATATTCGCTTATCCATCAATAAAGATAACAATTCTGATTTTTTCCAATGGTTTCATTTTCGTCTTACCGGCGCCAAAGACCAGCTCTGCGCCTTAAATATCGAAGGTGCGGATGGCGCGGCTTATACCGGTGGATGGGAAAATTATCAGGCCGTTGCTTCTTACGACCATAAAAACTGGTTCCGGGTCAGCACGGTTTATAAAAATGGCACCCTGACCATTCAACATGTACCGGAAACTGATAGTGTCTATTACGCTTATTTCGCACCTTATAGTTATGACCGCCACCAAGAACTTGTCTCTTCTGCTGCGCAACACGACCGCGTAAGGCTAGAAGTTTTTGGCGAAAGTTGTGACGGACGTGATCTAGATTTACTGACCATCGGTGAAGCGGGCGAAACGAAGAAAAAAGTCTGGATCATTGCCCGCCAACATCCCGGTGAAAGCATGGCCGAATGGCTTGTGGAAGGAATGCTCAATCGATTGCTCGATAATGACGATGCACTTAGCCGTGATCTTCTAAATAAATGTGTGTTTTATGTGGTGCCCAACGTAAACCCTGATGGTTCAATCCGCGGTCATTTACGCTGCAATGCCAAAGGTCAGAATTTAAACCGTGACTGGGCCAATCCTACATTAGAAAAAAGCCCGGAAATTTATCATCTTCGCAATAAAATGGATCAACTGGGCCTTGATCTGAACCTTGATGCCCACGGTGACGAAGCGCTGCCATATAACTTTATCGCCTGCTTCGAAGGGATCGCTGACCTTAACCAATATAACCTTGATACCGCCTATGTGTTTGCCCGCGAACTTGAAAAAGCGAACCCCGATTTTCAAAATGAAGTAGGATATCCTAAAAGCGCCCCTAAAACCGCCAACCTTGGCATGAGCACCAACCAAATCGCCTCAAGGTACGACGCCGTCGCCATGACCCTGGAAATGCCCTTTAAAGACACCGTTGACAGCCCCAATCCAGAAACTGGTTGGTCACCCGAACGAAGCAAAAAGCTTGGCGTATCATGCTTGGATGCCCTAGCAGCCGTAGTAGAACGGCTATAGCTTTGTAAAATTCAATTTGGCGAAATCAAATTACATAGTCATTTTTATAACAGTTCAATAATAGTCACAATTTTGTGATTATTGTTAAGGGTGTAATTTAGAAGAACAGACTTATATTATAAGTACTGTGTACTGAACAGGTTAAATATTAACACAATACGAAAGATAATAATTATGAGTAAATCATTATTAATTAAAATATTTTTATTTCTTGTCGTCGTTGGTTCATCTGTGTGGACCTACAATTGGTATCTGGGTAAAACTGCTCCTAGCTTATCTGATGTAAGTACACGCGTAGAAGGTAGTGCCGTTGCGTATGTCGCAGGCGGTTGTTTTTGGTGTACTGAAAGTGATTTCGAAAAAGTTTCAGGGGTCGTTGATGTTGTCTCCGGGTATATGGGAGGACATATAGAGAACCCAAGTTACAACCAAGTGGTTGGCGGAGATACGGGACATAGAGAGATGGTAAAAATTACCTTCGACCCTTCTATCATTAGTTATCGAGCACTTGTACTCGAGCTGTTCAGGGAAACTGACCCAACAGACCCTGCTGGTTCATTTTATGATCGCGGGTATCAGTATACTTCTGCAATTTATTATCAAAACGAGGTAGAGAAAAAAATATCAGAAGAAGTTATTGCAGAAATTGAGGTAAGAAAAATATTTGATTTACCAATTGCAACTGCAATTGACCCTGCAGGTACATTTTGGGTCGCAGAAAAATACCACCAAAACTTTTATGCTACCAACACAACACGCTACAATATTTACCGTAAAGGCTCAGGAAGAGACGCATACATTAAATCTATATGGGGAAATGGCGAACACGATGATATTTTTGAAAAATGGGCGTTTGAAAAATCCATGGAAGATACACCGAGTGTCTCAGCAATAGAAGCGAAGCCTTTATCAAAGTGGGCTAATTACCAGAAGCCAAATAATAAAGAGTTGCAAGAAATTCTCACTCCTATTCAATATAAGGTTACTCAACAAGAAGGCACAGAACGTCCTTTTCAAAATGAGTATTGGGATAATCACGAAGAAGGGATTTATGTAGACATTGTGTCAGGAGAACCTCTTTTTTCATCAACAGACAAGTATGAGTCTGGATCAGGGTGGCCAAGCTTTCTTAAGCCACTTGACCTAGACCTTGTAACTGAACACGATGACTACAAGCTGATTATTAAGCGTACAGAAATACGAAGCGCATATGCTGACTCGCATCTTGGTCACATTATTCTCGACGGTCCTGTGTCAAATAATAAAATTCGCTATTGCATGAATTCCGCCGCAATGCGTTTTGTGCCAACAGAAAAATTAGAAATAGAAGGGCTCGAAGAGTATCTGTCTCTCTTTAACTAATGTTGTTCCACATTAAAGCTTGCCGGACTATTTAAATTATCTGCATAAGATAAGATTTGCTGTGGGCAAAAGTAGTCCTGTTTGAATGTCCGCTTTCGACCCAAAGCAGACATTCGTGACATCACTGTTTTGACCTAAAATGGAGTAATATTTCCATTTTTAAAATTTGGTGCTAAGATGCCCAAAAACAAGGGTGTCTTATTTGAATTACCTATCAGAGTTAAAACGTAGAAACATATTCAAAGTCGCTATGGCATATCTGGCTCTAGGTTGGGTCGTGGTTCAGGTCACCGATATGGCTGTGCCAGCTCTGAAGTTACCTGAAAATTTAAATACCATCGTATTTTACTTAGGGTGATGTGCCCCTGATTTGTTAGACACTTTATGACTTCATTATTGTTTGTTGTTCAAAATCTATCGGTGACAACAATCCGTTGTTACCATGCTTTCTCTTTGGATTGTAGAAAAACTCGATATAATCAAATATGTCATCAC
>JABIPV010000389.1 GCA_018699075.1 Kordiimonadaceae bacterium
AATTCCCTTCGTAATCATCAGAGCCGTATTTTGCATTTAGTATTATTGCAATCAAAACTGTAATGATAAGTAGGGCAGAGACCATATAAGAAATATTATTATTTTGATTAAAATAAATCAGCACTATAAAAAAAGGTGAGATAAAGAGTGCTTTTGTGAAATATTTATTCATCTGATTTTTTATTCTTATCAATTTATTTTAGGGTTACCGCTCATCTCATGCTAGCGCAAGTTTGTTATTTTGTCGATATAATATAATTACTTAGCAGTGCGTCCCAAAATGGGAATGCTGTTAAAAATATTTACAATATGCCAAGTTCTTAATATTGGTAAATTGTTCAACTATCTGAATTTAATAGTAAAAATTTAGTTGGCACGATTATTGCTCATTAGTTAACAAAAGATTAACATTAAATTTTAATGACTTGATTAACACAGAACATTAGTAGGTAAGTAGTATGGCCGACATAGAAAATCAAAGTGGAAAAACAGAAGATAGCCTAAGCAAGCGTCTTCATCGTCGTAGTCTTCTTAAGGCAGGTGCTATTGTTGCTCCGATTGCGCTGACACTGCACGGTGGTGTTCCTCTTGCTCATGCGGATAGTTCTGGGTCTTGTATCATTGAATTGTGGAACATCGGTGAAAACCCAAGTCATCCTAATTACGAAGATATGCAAATTCCAATGAACCCTAAAAATGGTCATTTTCAAACAGTAACAAATGGTCTTGGCAATCCTAATGGTGGTACTTATCCCGCTGACACTGATTGGCAAGCGTTTAATCCTACCAATGAAGAACATTGGAAATATATTGCAGAATCACCGGCTAACTACGGTTATTCCTGTATCGTGTCAGTTACTAATGTGAGGATTAAAGGTAATAATGGTTTTGGTAATTATGACCAGTCTTGCCCAGGTGGATCATGTCCGAATAACGACGCTGAAAATGATTTTCCATTGCCGGGCAATAATCCGCATACCGGAATTCCTAACTAACATCATAATTTATTCTGGGTAAATGGCCATAATGCCAAGTGAAGAACTAATAAATAAGTCAGCTGTGTATCATGTAGTGAACACAGCTGATTTTTTATGGACGAGTTTTGAAGATTCCAACATATTATATGATCCGGCCAGTGGCCATACTCAAGTCCTAAATGATTTTGCTCGTGAAATACTGGATTTACTTGAAGACGGTCCAAAAACAGTGTCACACTTATTTTCCGAGTTTGAAGAAATCATTGAAAAAGAACTTGATCCTGATTTAAAAAATAAAATAGTAGAAACCGTTATCAATTTTGATAATATGGGCATAATTGAACCTGTCTGAAACCAATTCATTTATTAAAAAAGAAAATCAATTTATGCCAGTGGCAAGCCGTTTTCACAACGAAAATAAATTAGTAAAATTAAACGATTCAGAGTTGGATAAGAGACTTTCTGGTGATGGAATTGCAATGGAAGTGGGACCTTTCAGCGTCAATGTATTAATAAAGTTTAAAAATGTTCGTGAAGATTTTCTAAAAATTTACCGGGATTTCCCTTTTTATGATGAGCCGATAGTTCTTGATCATTCGATCAGTGTTTTTGGTCGTAACCTTTTCCGTCAATATTTAAGACCCCAAGCCTTCGTCGAAACGGAAATGAATAATGATACGATTCCGCTTCCTGCTAAAATTGGTATGGTGTCGCTGGAGATGGGTTTTAACTGGCAAGTGGCGATGGGTTGCAAACAGTACCTTATGTTCCATGCCGGGGTGGTGGCCAGAGACGGTATCGGCCTTATTATGCCCGCTATGTCGGGTAGCGGAAAGAGTACGCTGGCGGCAGGACTTTCTTTTCGCGGTTGGCAGCTACATTCTGATGAATTTGGCCTGCTTGATTTGGATGCTGGTGAGCTTATCCCTTATCCGCGCGCAGTATCACTAAAAAATCAAAGCATACCGGTAATGAAAGAATGGGTATCGCGCGAGCACGATAATTATGAAGATTATTTTACTCCGGCTTATCCTGGAACGCCAAAGGGGACTATCTGTTACCTGCGTCCGCCTGATCAATCAATTGAAGAAATGCATAAAAGGACAAAGCCCAATTTTGTTATTTTGCCAATTTTTGATCCAAACTCCGAACCAAAAATCCGCCCGATCACCAAAACCATGGCTTTCTTCAGGTTGGTAGCGTCTTCGGCAAATTACGGCGATATCGGTGAGCGGGCATTTTCATCTATTGCCAAAATAATTGAAGAGAGCTTTGTGTGCGAAATTATTTATCCCTCACTTGATACGGCAGTTGAGCTGGTGGAAGCATTTATTGCCGAACATTCTGATCCAAAAAAGGCGGGGCAGGATGATGGTTGATAATATTCTAATCGATGTGCTTAAAAAACCAGAAATTATGGAAGGTCTTAGCCGTGAGCAGTGGAATACTTGCCTTAGGGAAGCCAAGATGTCTGGATTGGCCGGTCGGCTTTCTTATGATGCACGCGATATAGGAATAATTGAAAAACTTCCCGCTAAAGTGCAAGATATTTTTAGCTCCTATGATTATAACAGCGCTTCATCAACCCGTAAGATTAAATGGGAAATAAACCGTGTTAAACGCGCCTTAAAGGGCAGCGATGAAAAAGTCGTCCTGCTGAAGGGCGGCGCTTATATTGAAAAAGGTATGAGCTGTACTGTGGGGCGGGTTAGTGTTGATCTTGATATTTTAATCGCCAGAAACCGCATCGATTGGGCAGAGGATATATTTCTTAAGGCCGGCTGGCGCCATCAGGTCATCAATGATTATGACCAGAAGTTTTACCGTGAATATTCACATGAACTTCCGCCGCTTGTTCATCCGGACCGTTATATCAGCATTGACGTTCATCATAATATTCTGCCAACCACCAGTAAATTATGCCCCGATGTGACTAAAATGATAGAAACATCAGTAAAGATGGAAAATGGATTTTATGTATTTTCAAATGAAGATATTATTCTGCACAGCATCGTTCACCAATTTCAGGACGGCGAAGTCAGAAGCAGTTTACGTAATCTGATCGAACAGCATGATATGTATAAAGAGTTTGGTAAGGATGAAGGGTTCTGGCAGAAACTAATTCCGCGCGCTATAGAGCTTGGTTTTACCCGTGCCCTTTATTATTCAATTCATTTTGCGAAGAATATCTTCGGCACGGCTATTCCAGATCATATTATAGCCGACATAAAGCCATACGGCCCTAATATTATTACCGGTGCGATTATGAAGTTTATGGTGATGGGGGTGATCTCACCTAACCTCGGGGCTAAGGGCATAGCACGCTGGGCATCTATGAACGGACTTTATATTCGCTCGCACTGGCTTAGAATGCCGCCAGTGCTGCTCGCGCGTCATTTAACGATCAAGTTTTTCAGGAAGTTTCAAGCCGACGATTAACAGCTGCAGGGCCGGAATTAATTCATCAAAATGATCAAGTGTAATATCAGCATTAAGTTCGCTCATCGGGGTTTCCGTATAACCAAAGGTAACGCCAATGGTTTTCATATGAGCATTTTTCCCCGCTGCAATATCGTTGATGCTATCGCCGACCATAATAGCATTTTCAGGGTCTGCCCCCATTATTTCACAAGTGGCATATAAATGTCTTGGGTCCGGTTTTTTAAATTCAAAACTATCGCCGCAGGCCACAGCACTAAAATAATGATCAATTTTTAAATCACTAAGCAGTGCTTTTGTCAGTGAAGCAAGTTTATTGGTGCAAATTGCCAGCGGAATATCCATTGATTTTAGAGTGTCGAGCATTTCCAGAACACCCGGAAATAGCACCGTTTCAACGCAAATATGATCCGTGTAATATTCGAGATATTGCTCAAAAAGATCGTCGAGTAATTCTTCAGACGGGGTTTCACCATTATGGGAAAAACCTTTGATTAGTAAAGCTTTAGCACCTTCGCCAACCATATTTCTCACAAGTGCAACATCAATTGGTTTCTTTGCGGAATTCCTTAGCAAATGATTTAAAGTGGCTGCAAGGTCAAGCGCACTATCAGCTAATGTTCCGTCTAGATCAAAAAGGATGGCGCTGGGTTTGTTTTTAAGCATTTATTCGTTCATTTTATTCTATATTTAATGTGGCAATTATATTAAAATTATTAGTTATTCAGCTTTAATTAATTTTATGACATTATTGTGTCAAGATTAACAGACAAAGTCTAAAAATGACGGGAAATAATAAAATAACATGACTGTTTCTGATTTAGCTATAGTGATCCTTGCCGCTGGTAAAGGCACGCGAATGAAATCATCATTGCATAAGGTGCTTCACCCGCTTGGTGGGCGGCCCATGCTTCATCATCTGATGGATACACTGGTCCCTATGAAGCCAAGTAAAAAAGTCATCGTTGTTGGTGCTGGTAAAGAACAGGTTGAAGCATCGGTTGGTAATCAGGCCGATATCGTGGTGCAGGAACCGCAGCTTGGTACCGGGCATGCCGTTCAAGTGACTAAAGCCCAGCTTTCTGATTTTAACGGTGATGTGCTGATCCTTTATGGTGATGTGCCGCTAATCAGTGAAGAAACCATGCAGAAAATGATTGATATCCGTAGCGATCAGAATGCGGCGGTTGTTGTGCTTGGATTTACGCCGGTCGATGCAAAATCCTACGGCCGACTTAAGGTAAGTGATAGCGGTAATCTTGATGCGATCATTGAATATAAGGATGCGTCAAGTGAAGAGCGCGCCATCAAATTATGCAATAGCGGCATTATGGCCATGAATAGTGAACACATGTTCACGCTTCTTGATGCGCTTGATAATGATAATGCGGCCAAAGAATTTTATCTTACCGATGTGGTAAAACTTGCCAACCAAAAAGGCCTTAACTGTGCAGTGGTTGAAGCAGAGGAGCAGGAAGTAATGGGTATAAACTCACGAAGCGAGCTGGCAGAGGCAGAAGCTGAATTTCAAAATAAAGCGCGTCAAAACTTTATGGATGAGGGGGTAACGCTAAGCGATCCATCAAGTGTTTATTTCTCACATGATACTAAAATCGGTCAGGATGTAACAATTGGCCCCAATGTTTTCTTTGGTCCCGGTGTATCGGTCGCGGATAACGTAACCATAAATGCATTTTGTCACATCGAAGGCGCAACCATTGGCGAAGGATCATCCGTTGGTCCATTTGCCAGACTGCGCCCGGCAGCCGAGCTGGGTAAGGGGGTCAAAGTGGGTAACTTTGTTGAGATTAAAAAGGCCCGCATCGAAGACGGGGCAAAGGTAAGCCATCTTAGTTATATCGGCGACGCCCGGGTCGGCAAAAACGCCAATATTGGTGCGGGAACCATTACCTGTAATTATGATGGTTATTTTAAATACCATACGGATATCGGTGACGGTGCCTTTATCGGATCAAACAGCGCTCTTGTGGCACCGGTTAATATCGGCGCCGGTGCAATCGTCGGCGCGGGAAGCGTTATTACATCGGTGGTCGATAGCGACGCCCTTGCGATAGGGAGACCCAAACAAAGAGCATTGGGCGGTTGGGCCACTAAATTCAGACAAACACAACAAACAAAAAAAGATAAGAAATAAATTATGTGCGGAATAATTGGGATAATAAGTGATCAGGATGTGGCCGGACGTATTGTTGACGGCTTAAGGCGATTGGAATATCGCGGCTATGATAGTGCGGGTATTGCTACACTTTACGATGGTAAAACCATTGATCGTCGTCGTACGAAGGGTAAACTCGTCAACCTTGAAAATGAATTGACACGAAGCGCACTGGCCGGTGCTGTTGGTATCGGACACACCCGCTGGGCGACCCACGGCGAGCCAACGGTGGAAAATGCCCATCCGCACGCCTCTGAAAAAGTAGCGGTGGTTCATAACGGTATTATCGAAAATTTCCGTTCTCTGCGTGAGAGCCTAGCGGCAAAAGGTCATATTTTTAACACCGAAACCGATACGGAAACCATTGTTCACCTGATCACCGAATATCTTGATCAGGGTATGTCACCTAAAGATGCCGCTGAGGCGGCTCTGGCCGAACTCGAAGGCGCTTTTGCGCTGGCGATTATTTTTGAAGGTGAAAATGATTTGATGATCGGCGCGCGGCGCGGTAGCCCGCTTGTGCTTGGATACGGTAGTGGTGAAATGTATCTGGGATCAGACGCTATTGCTCTATCTCATCTGACCAATAGGATCAGCTACCTTGAGGAAGGCGACCGAGTTGAAATTACCAAAACGTCTTCGCAAGTGTATGATGAAAATGGCACGGAAGTAGACCGTGAAATCCATACTGTCGATGCGGCTAGTGGCTCTATTGACAAAGGTAACTATAACCATTTCATGATGAAAGAAATCTACGAGCAGCCGATGGTGGTTGGTCAAACTCTTGGCACACTGATAGACCCGCTTAAGGGCCAAGTTGAACTGCCCGATATGCCGTTTGATATGGCATCCATTGAAAAAGTAACCATTATTGCCTGCGGGACATCTTACTACGCTGCCATGGTTGCCAAATATTGGATGGAACAGGTGGGGCGGATTAATGTCGATGTGGATATTGCCTCGGAATTTCGTTACCGCGAGCCGGTGATGACGGACGGCGGCCTTTCTATCTTTATTTCGCAAAGCGGCGAAACCGCCGATACCCTTGCCGCCCTTAGATACGCCAAATCACAGGGTCAGCATATTTTATCAATCCTGAATGTAGCCAAAAGCTCCATGGAACGGGAAAGTGATGTGGTGCTTCATACTCACGCCGGGCCAGAAGTGGG
>JABIPV010000391.1 GCA_018699075.1 Kordiimonadaceae bacterium
ATGGCGGCCTATCAACCCGTTGAACGAGAACCCGTGTTTGGTACTTATAAAGGATATAAAATTGCTGCTATGCCACCACCATCATCGGGCGGTGTACATGTGGTTCAAATGCTAAACATGTTAGAGCATGATGATATTAAATCAAAAGGGCATAACAGCGCGGCAACACTTCATCTATATATTGAAGCCATGAGGCAAGCTTATGCGGATAGAAGTCTTTATACGGGTGACCCGGCGTTCTTTGATGTGCCGGTGGATAAATTAACCGATAAAGATTATGCAAAAGAAATGCGTGCGAAAATTCCCATGGACCGCGCACGATTGTCATCTGAGGTTGCACCGACTAAAGGTCTTCAAAGTGAAAGCCCGCAAACCACACATTTTTCCGTCATGGATAGCCAAGGAAATGCGGTTAGCAATACCTATACGGTTAATTATGGATTTTATATGGGAATGATGGCAGGGGGCACTGGCATCGTTATCAACAATGAAATGGATGATTTTGATCATTTACCTTACGAGCCGGATGTAAACGGTAATATCAGTGGTAAAGCCAATGCGCAGGAACCTCGCAAACGTCCGCGTTCATCCATGACCCCGACGATCGTTTTAAAAGATGATGTTCCGTTTTTACTTACCGGAAGCCCCGGTAGTTCAACGATTATTAATACCGTGTTTCAAACAATAATGAATGTTATTGAGTTCGACATGAATATAGCCGCCGCTTCAAGTAAAGGACGCATTCATCATGAATGGATGCCCGATGAGGTTCAGGTAGAAAATAGCATTAATGTAGACACGATAAATATACTCAAAAAAATGGGCCATAATGTCAAACTAAGATCAGACGGTGCCGTTTACGGCTTTAGAACCTTGGGCGAAACAGCGAGTATCGTTTATAAAGATGGGTATTTTTATGGGGCCCATGACCCACGTAATATGGATGCGGGAACCATTGGTTTAAATTAAATTTTTGCAAAATGATAAAAGGCAGCTTGAAGCTGCCTTTTTCTTTTGCAAAAATATTTTTGATGTGTAGGGTGTTTTCATTTATTACATTGAGAGAGAAAATATGAAGTTAAGATTAATAGTACTGGTTTCTTTTATAGCAAGTTTCGCTTCGGCACCTGCCATATCCCATGAACAGAAAGCCCAAAGTGATTTTGAAAAAACTTTGGCGGAATTTACCAAAGCCAAGCCTATAGTTGCCAATACGCCACGCCTAGATACTAAAGATCGTTTTGTCCCTGTTATTAGCCGTAAAGGTATGGTCACATCACGTGAAAAAATCGCCACACAAGTAGGTGCAGATATATTAGCTAAAGGCGGAAATGCCGTTGATGCAGCAGTGGGGGTTGGTTTTGCTCTTGCGGTTACATATCCACAAGCGGGTAATATCGGTGGTGGCGGATTTATGGTTGTTCATCTTGCGGAAGAAAATAAATCAATTGCCATTGATTACCGTGAAATGGCGCCAAGTGGTGCGCACCGTGATATGTATTTGAACGAAGACGGTTCAGTGAATAATGACCTGTCAAAATACACACATAAAGCATCAGGTGTACCAGGAACGGTTGCGGGCATGGTTCATGCGCTTGAAAATTATGGCACAATGTCCCTTAAAGAAGTGATGATGCCTGCATATAATTTGGCCAAAAACGGCTTCAATATGTATAATTACCTTGAAACATCACTCAACAACCGCAAAGAACGCTTAACGGCAAATGAAGCTGCGGGCAAAGTGTTCTTTAAAAATGATGGGTCATCATATAAATATGGTGAAGTTCTGAAGCAAAAAGACCTAGCATGGTCATTAATGCAAATTATGAATAATGGTAAAGACGCTTTTTATAAAGGTGAAATTGCCAAGCGTATCGTTGCTGATCAAGAAGCAAACGATGGTTTGATCACTATGGATGATATGGCTGCATATGTTGCCCTTGAACGTCCAGCAATCGTTGGCGAATATAAAGGTCATAAAGTGGTAACTATGCCACCACCATCATCAGGCGGTATTCATCTTGTGCAAATGATGAATATGCTTGAAAATGATGATCTAAAGGCAAAAGGTCATAATTCTGCTGCAACACTTCATTTATATATTGAAGCCATGCGTCAAGCATATGCTGACCGTAGTAAATATCTTGGTGATCCTGATTTCTCTGACGTGCCTGTGGCGGAACTTATCAGCAAAGAGTACGCAAAAATCGTGCGTGATGTTATCCCGATGGACCGTGCAAGAAAATCTACGGAAGTTGCACCGGCCTTAGATTTACTGAAAGAAAGCCCTCAAACAACTCATTTTTCTGTGATGGATCAATGGGGAAATGCAGTAAGCAATACTTATACTCTAAACTTTAGTTACGGTAATCATACTATGGCTGCTGGTACAGGGATCATGATGAATAACGAAATGGATGATTTTTCTGCCAAACCAGGCACGCCAAATGGCTATGGTCTTATTGGCGGTGAAGCAAACAGCGTTCAACCACGTAAGCGCCCACTTTCATCAATGACACCAACAATTGTATTAAAAGATGATAAACCATTCTTTGTAACAGGAAGTCCAGGGGGAAGTACAATCATCACTGTTGTAATGCAATCGGTAATGAATGCGCTTGAGTTCGATATGAATGCCATGCATTCACTAGCCGCGCCACGTATTCATCATCAATGGCTTCCAGATATGGTTATGATGGAAGAAGGCATAAGTAAAGATACCAAAGACATTCTGGTAAATATGGGCCACACGATTGCTCCAATGCAGATGACAATCGGATCATTAAGCACGATCATGTTTAAAGATGGCATATATTATGGTGCAGCCGATATTCGTAGTATGGATGCAGCGGCAATTGGTATTGATTGATTAATAAATTAATTAAAAAGAAAAAGGCGGATCATCAGATCCGCCTTTTTTATATGTTGTAAAAGAAAATTCAGATGATTAGGATGTTTTAGCTTTAAACAGTCCAAATTACGGGGATACTTTTATGAATAAAAAATTAAACAGACGAGATATTCTTCAGGGAACTGCAGTTGCACTCGGTATTCGCGCTGCGTCGCCATTATTTATGGCCATCACCGCTTTTTCTTCACAAGCAAAGGCGCAAGAATTAACCAAGAGCGTATTTAATACCTCAGAACGTGCCATGGTCAGTATTCTTGCAGAATTAATCATACCGCAAACGGATACCCCCGGTGCGGGTGCTGCGGGAGTACCGGACTTTATTGATTTGATGGTTTCAGATTGGTACGCAGAAGAAGATAAGTTAAATTTTATAAATGGACTTCGTAACCTTAACCATCACTGTATAATTTCATTTGGCTCTGGCTTTCTGGATTGTAGTGATGAACAACAAATCATTTCCTTAGAAGACCTAGAGCAAAATGTAGCAGGTACGATTAGTGATGGTAAGCTTGGTGGTGAGAGCGACCGTATTGCAACTCTTCCTGCAGATTTTGCCTTATGGGGCGAAGATCCACTGGAAGGCAAAGATTTCTTTAATCAGATAAAAAGCCTAACTATTCTTGGATACTACACATCCGAAGTAGGGATAGAAAATGAACTGATCTATGATCCTATTCCGGGTTCATACGATGGCAGTGCCGATTTTCAAGAAACAGGTAAACATTATACAAGCTGAATAAATAATTCAGATTTAGAAGAAGCGGAGAAAATAAGTAATGGCAAATGGTGAAGATTTTGATGTAATCGTTGTGGGTTCAGGCGCAAGTGGCGGCTGGGCAGCAAAGGAATTCTGTGAAGCAGGTTTTAAAGTCCTGGTTTTAGAGCGCGGTAAACCAACGACACATAAAGAAAGTTACACGGAAGAATTCGTTGAGCCGTGGGACCGTACTTTTCGTGATCAGGCAAAGCCTGGTGAGAATGAAAAAACCTATGGACCAGCTGCAAGGCATATTGGTGGTCGCAATAAAAAATTTATGTCTACATTTGAAGAAGCGCCGTACGATGTAAACACAAAAAATCCGTTTATTTGGATCCGCCCAGGTGCCGTTGGTGGCAAGTCAATAGTATGGGGCCGCCAAGTTTATCGCTGGAGCGATCTTGATTTTGAGGCCAATAAGAGAGACGGTAACGGTATTGATTGGCCGATCAGATATAAGGATATTGCACCGTGGTATTCCCATGTTGAAAAATACATTGGCGTACAAGGTTCATATGAAAACTTGCCGCAACTTCCAGATAGTGAATTCCAACCTGCTATGGAACTGAACTACGCTGAAAAGATTGTCAAAAAAGGCATTGAGAGCAATTTCGAAGGCAGAAACCTTATTATTGGTCGATCAGCAAACATGACAGAAGCCAAACCAGATCAGGATCGTGAAGCCTGTAACTATAGAAATCAGTGCGTAGGTGGTTGTTCATTCGGTGCATATTATTCGTCTGTTGGTGTGACACTTCCTGCAGCAGATAGAACAGGTAACCTTACTTTAAAGGCAAATTCAGTTGTTTCATCACTTGAATATGATGCAAAAGGAAAGAAGGTTACAGGAGTTCGTGTTATTAATACGGAAACTAAAAAATCTGAAACAATTTGGTCCAGAGTTGTATTCCTTTGCGCATCAACCATTGGATCAACACAAGTATTAATGAACTCAATATCCGAAGCAACACCAAACGGGCTTGGCGGATCGTCAGGTGCTCTTGGGCGATATTTGATGGATCATACTTGGGGAACGCGAATTCAAGGCGTGGTGCCCGACACAAAACACAAAATCGAACGAGGCCGCAGACCGACGGGAATTTATGTGCCGCGCTATAGAAATATTAATGCAAAAGATGATGCCGGCGTTGATTTTATTCGTGGTTATAACTATCAGGGTGGTGCTGCTCCGGAAGGATGGGCCCAGCGTGCAGCGAGCACACCAGGTTTCGGTGCTTCTTTTAAAGATGGTGTTAATACACCAGGCAAAGATTGGGTATTTACGCTTTATGGCTTTGCTGAGTGTCTTCCTTACGAAGATAATAAAATGGAACTTTCCACAAAGCTCGATCAATATGGCATTGCCCAGGTGAAATTTGATGTAGAATTTAAAGCCAACGAATTCAAGATTGCAAAAGATATGATCAGCGAAGGTGAAAACATGCTTAATACTGCTGGACTTCGCGATGTTAAAAGCACAATGGGTGAAATGCGGCCTGGCTTAGGTATTCACGAAATGGGTACAGCTCGTATGGGTAATGATCCATCTAATTCAGTGGTTAATAAATGGAACCAAGTCCACGAAGCACCGAATGTATTTGTGACGGATGGTGCCTGTATGACGTCTTCATCATGTGTAAACCCTACGCTTACATTCATGGCGATAACGGCTCGCGCAGCAAATTATGCGGCTGAACAAATGAAGTCGGGAGTTTTGTAAACCGAACAATGGTATTTTTCTACACAAAAAAGTTATTTTTGTATTTTGCGATTTTAATTGTTTTGTGTGTGGATCATAATTTTTCTTTTGCTCAAAAAAATAACGTTTGTCTGTCAATGGGATATGACCTTACTTTTTTTAAAAAGCTTAAAAAAGATGATTTCAAAAAACAGGGAAATATCAATGATGATGATCTAGCACTTCTGTTGGCGAACTGTCTGGGACATTCTGATTCTAATATTCGTGACGGTATTGCATTTGAAGGATTAGTAACCCTATTACGGGGCGCACGTGTTAGTGATAGCGGTAAACGAAAACTACTTGTTGAGTGCGCCAATGCATTGAAACCTAAAATGCCCGAAGGTGAAGGCTTTTTAAAACCATTTTCTGCGTTATGCGTGGCGGAAATTGCCCGAACGGATCGAATAGAGCCTTACTTGGTCCCAGAAGAGCGGCAAGAGCTTGTCGAAATAGGTGCCGATTACTTAAAATCAATCACAGACTATCGGGGGTATGATCAAAAAGACGGTTGGCGTCATGGTGTCGCCCATACAGCAGATATTTTAATGCAACTTACGCTAAATGATAATATTGGCGTCTTACATCACAAATCAATAATGGAAGCCATATCTACCCAGATATCGCCGTTAGGTGAATTTTATGTATATGGTGAACCACAAAGACTAGCCCGTCCCATATTTTTTATCGCTATGCGCGGAACAATTAAAGAGGAAGAGTGGGCCAATTGGCTCACTCAAATTGTTAATCCGAAGCCGGTTCTTAATGATTGGAGTGAAGCGTTTTCATCACAAGAAGGTCTGGCAAAAAGACACAACACAAATGCATTCCTGTCTGCACTTTATCTGGGTGTCTCTACAAGTGAAAACGAAGCTGTAAAAAACATGTTACCCAGTCTTAAGGTTGCACTTAGCCATTTACCTTAATAAATTACAGAAACTGGGTTAACGCTTCACGGTAATTTCGGGACGCTTGAATTTCTGATCCGTTTTTAAGTATTAAAGTATACTTTCCACCTGAAGAAGGATGAAGTTTTTCGATCATATTGATATTGACAATGGTTGAACGGTGAATACGTTTGTATATGTCAGGGTTTAGTCGTTTATCCATGTTTTTCATGGTTTCGCGTAATATATGAGTTTTGTCGCTTGTGTGCAGGCACATATAATCACCAGCGGCATCAATCCATTCAATTGTCGTCACATCAACCAACGTAATTTCACCACGGTCTTTAATATTGAAATGGCTTTCATATTGTTTTTTATTGGCAATATCATCCGATGTCAGGATTTCAGACAATTCTATTTCCGGTGGACTATCAAGTGATCTTATAAGTTCAATAAGCTTAGCATTTTGTTCAATTGCAATATGCTCAGAAATTTGTTCTCTCACTTTTATTATTGCCTGTTCTAATCTTTCTTCGTCAACTGGCTTTAACAGGTAATCCGATGCATGTGTTTCGAAGGCTTGAATGGCGTATTTATCAAAAGCCGTTGCAAAAATGATTATTGGTAATTCTTCGTTAGCGAGGGCTTTAACCACATCAAAACCATCCAGACCTGGCATTTGGATGTCTAAAAATACCAAGTCTGGTTTTTCTGCTCTAATTTTTTTTACCGCGTCACGGCCATTTGATGCAGTTCCAACAATTTCTATGTCTTCAAAATTCTCTAGTCGCAGTCTCAAACCTTTTAAGGCGAGGGGTTCATCATCGACAAGAAGAGTGCGAATATTATTATTTTGCATCTGAATTCCCTTTTTCAGTTTCAAATGGGATGTTGATATTAATCAATACTCCACCTTCGGCGTGGTTTTCAATCGTTAACTTAAAATCATTTGGGTAAAGTTCTTTAAGTCTGTTTTTTGTATTTTCGAGCCCGACGCCGCTTGAGTTTTCATTGTATTTATGTTCAGTGGGGGTGTCAGATATTCCAGGGCCAGTATCCCGTAGCGTTATATCAAGCCGGGTACTGAAATTTTCTACACTAATATCAAGCATTATGATGCCACCGTCTTCCATAGGGGCGATCGCATATTTAATGGCGTTTTCAACAAGCGGTTGAAGTAATAAACTGGGAATCATAGCCGTATTGGCTTCATCCGATATATTAAATTCCAGTTTTAACCGTTCTTCAAATCTGACCTTTTCAATATCGAGATATAACCATAAAGCATAAACTTCTTCTTTAATGGTAATTTTTTGAGTTGGTTGATTTACAAGACTAAAACGAAGAAACGCACTTAGTTTGGTTAACATGCCGTTGGCTTCTTTTGATTGTTTATCAAGCACAAGCGTAGAAATGGCATTAAGAGTGTTAAATAAGAAGTGTGGATTGATTTGGTAACGGAGCATCTGTAACTGTGACTGATGGGCTTGTGCGACGGCCTTAAGGTACATCTCTTTTTGTTTTATAAATAAGAATTGATAATTGATAATGTAATAGGCACTTGTCCATAAGAGCAGAACAAAAACATCATAAAGGGCTGCAACAGCAATAAATTCATATATTTGCACCTCGATAAAAAATATTTGCTCCACCACCCAAAGGTCGATGTAGCTTAATAATAATGCGCTTAAAACTATGCTGGTTAAGGTGGAAAGAATTTTCGTGGAACCGGGAAGATTACTTTTTCGTAATTTACGATATATAACCCTCAGTAAAATAGTAATGATAAAACCACTAAATACGGAAGTAGCGATGGTGGTGAGGAAAAGTAAATCATCCCCATTTGCGAAGGAATTTAAAGCGCGGGTGGCGCCGAAGCTAATCCAACCCGCGATTTGAAGTTTCCAAAATAAGCTTTCTTTTTTCTTATATTGTTTTTCTATAAATGTTTCTAGAGAAATGCCTATTCTCCGTTTGGAATAATATGCACATCTTGTTGTGGATATGGGAAACTGATGTTCTTCTCATCAAATTTATGTTTAATGTTTTTGGTAAGGGCCGCTTTGAGGGGCCAGTAATTGCCACTATCTGTCCAGACACGAACAACAATGTCAACTGAACTTGCACCAAGTTCACCAACGAACAATGCCGGTTCAGGAGAATTGTGTGCACGCTCATCAGCACTTATGACATTACCGATTTCAGTAATGGCTTGATCAATATCGTCGTCGTAACCAATACCAATCACCAAATCAACACGTCTGGTTGAATTTGCTGAGAAGTTCTTTATTGAAGAACCCCATATTTGGCTATTAGGGATAATTATTTTCACATTATCACCTGTGCCCATTTCCGTAACAAATAGGCCAAGGTGCTTAACTGTACCCGCATGCCCTGCAGCATCAATGAAATCACCCATTTTAAATGGGCGGAATATAAGAAGCATTACGCCGGCAGCAACATTGCTTAATGTACCTTGTAACGCAAGACCAATAGCTAGGGATGCGGCACCAAGTATGGCAATTAAACTTGCTGTTTCAACTCCAAAGCGGTCAAGTACAGCTAAGATAGTGAAGATAATTACTACATAACGTGCGAGGCTTGAAAAGAAAGCTCCTAGTGTAGTGTCGATTTTACTGCTTTTTGAACAAGCAGATAGAACCATGCGTTTTACCCATCCGGCAATTATCATACCGATGATTAGGATAAGGATTGCAAAAACAATATTTAAGCCGTAGCTAGTGCCAAGCTCTACAATCATATCCATATATTCTTGTGCGTTTTCTTCCATAGTACTTTCTTTCTAATTAATAATTTATCTATTGTATATTTTCGAATTTTAAAAATAAGGTGCTTTTAATTTCTAATTAAATACAAAATTAACCATTTGGCAATCAATACATATAAAAATGTATTTTATATATTACTTATTTCATTCATTGCCTGATATAGGGCGTCAAAGGGTAGGGTAACACAAGTACGTCTGCTTTTGTGTTCGCGCACAACATTAAATACATTTAGGTCATCCCATTTTTCGTCTGGCCAGAAGATGGTTTCCTCCGAACAAGAAGGATCTAATGATACTTTTATAGTTTTGATTAATGTCGATAAGGTTTCTTTGTTAAGACCTTGAAAATGCTCACCAAGAACAGATGCGCTTGCTTGGCAAAGTGCACATGCCTTTGCTTCATGGCTAAAATTTATCAAATGGCCATTGTTTATTTTTATGTAAACTTTAATACGGTCCCCGCACATGGGGTTATGAACTATCAGACTGTGATCGGCATCTTCGATCGCACCATGGCCCGTCGCCTTGGCCGCATGCTTTAAAATTGTTTTCTGGTATAGCTTGTCAATCATGCTTAACGACTAATCTATTCTATCAATTCTGTCTAGCCTCCAATTTAAATCGGTCACATTGATTGCGATTTTAATTGCATTTCTGGGAGATAATGTTAAATTTCTACAAAATTTAGGGTGCTAGGGAATTAAATAAGAAATTATAATGAAGTGTTTTTCAAGATTGAAATACGTCTTGATATTCTTACTCTTTGATTTATCTAAATTTTTCACACATTAATTTTAATTAAAAAGAGTTTTATAAATGGAAGAATTAGTTTTTGATTTTGATATGAAGGTCTCCGCGGCGATCCTCGCACTCACTTTCGCTGGTATCTTTAGTGAACATTTGCATGGTTTCCACCGTGCTAAGTTTGCTATGTTAGGTGCTGGCGCAATGGCGCTTGTCGGTCAATATTACGGTTTCTATGATTATCATATGGCTATTGAAGTAATTGACTGGAACGTGATTTTCCTTCTTGGGTGTATGATGACCATTGTGGCCATTATGATCCCAACAGGTGGTTTCCAGAATTTGGCTGTGACGATTGCCCGGTATAGTAAAGGGCGGCTTTATTTGATGCTCGCGCTTATTGGTACTGCGGTTACGGTTATTAGTTTGCTTCTTGATAACGTGACAACAGTTGTTATCTTTGGGCCACTTATCATCATGATTGCACGTACACTTGCCGTTTCACCAATTCCTTATCTAATGGCGGCAGCGCTGCTTTCTGATACGGGTGGTGTTGCAACACTTGTGGGTGATCCACCTAACTTAATGATTGGCTCTGCGGCTGATATTTCGTTTAACACATTCTTTATCCACATGGGACCTCCGGTAATCGTTGCTTGGGTTGCCGTGCTTATAATGCTTAAGTTCCTCTTTAAAGAGGAACTGGCTGTAGAGCCGAAGCCATGGCAAGAAGTTGAAGAAATCCCGATTACCAATAAAAAAGTATGGTACTGGTCACTTGCAATTCTTGGTGTAATGGTTGTTCTATTCATTAATCATACTTCACTTGGTTGGGAAGCATGGGTTGTGAGTGCAGCGGGTCTTACGGCACTACTTTTTGCAAGTCGTGAAATTGAAATGGATCATACTTTGGAAGAAGTTGAGATGTCATTACTTCTCTTCTTTACAGCATTATTTATGCTTATTGGTGGTGTTGAACACAGTCAATTCCTACAATATCTTGGTCAGCAAATCTTACCACTTGTAAAAAGTGATTTGATGCTTGCGTCTATTGTGTTGATGTGGGTTGCGGCGGTTCTTTCTGCGGCGATTGAT
Source organism: Kordiimonadaceae bacterium (assembly GCA_018699075.1). Lineage (GTDB taxonomy): Bacteria > Pseudomonadota > Alphaproteobacteria > Sphingomonadales > Emcibacteraceae > Pseudemcibacter. The sequence goes on from JABIPV010000391.1 coordinate 10,921, forward strand.
AACATCCCGTTCACGGCAGCGATGATTCCAATTATTCTTGGTCTTGAAACACAAGGTATCAACGTATCACCGCTTTGGTGGTCACTTGCTATCGGTGTTGGTATGGGCGGTAACGGTACACATATTGGTTCAACAGCCAACGTTTATATCGTGACTATTTCTGAGCGCCTTGCTCGTGAAACAGGAAACCCAGATATGGCGATTACGCCGGCAATGTGGATGAGAAAAGGTCTTCCTGTCATGTTCGTAACATTGGTCCTATCAAGCATATTCTTCTTATTATTCTTTGATTGGTTTACAGCTCCTGTTAACTAATTGATTGAATAACGAATAAAAATTATTAAAAACCCGGCCATTGGCCGGGTTTTTTTATGTCTAATAAAAATAATTAAAATCTATACTGTTGCTATCGTTTTCTATAGTGTTGGAAATTCAATTATAAAAAAATATTATATAAATATAGATATTTCAAACGAGGGATTAAATGTTAGGACTAAATGATTTATTGATTTCAGTAGATAGTTTTCTGGGAAGCGCACCTTGGTTCCCATTCTACCTATTAGGGATTGGGCTATTTTTTACTGTTTATCTAAGGTTTCCACAAATTAGATTTTTCAAGCATGCTTGGAAAGTGTTGTTCGATCCAGAAGAAAAAAGTAAAGCCCACGGGGAAACGTCTCATTTCCAAGCTATGTCTATGGCGCTATCAGGAACCATTGGCACTGGAAACATGGGCGGTGTTGCCCTTGCAATTTACTTAGGTGGACCAGCAGCGATCTTTTGGATGTTAATGACCGCATTTATGGGCATGACAACCAAGTTTGTTGAGGTATCCCTTTCTCATAAATATAGGATTGATACCGATGACGGTACCGTGGCGGGTGGACCAATGTATGTAATGGACCGTGGTCTTGGCTGGAAACCGTTAGCAGTTGTGTTTGCTGCAGCGGTTGTCTTAAGTTCATTCGGTTCTGGTAGTATGCCACAGGTAAATAACATTGCCCAGGTCATGAACAGTACATTTGGTATTGAAATGTGGATCAGTGGGCTAGTCTTATCCGTATTGCTTGCTTTTGTGATTATTGGCGGCATAACCCGGATAGCCAGCTTCGCGGCGAAGGTGGTACCAACCATGGCTGCAATCTATATTATTGGCTCTTTTTGTGTGATTATTACAAATTATGATCAAATACTTCCATCATTCATTTCTATTTTTGCTGATGCATTTACAGGCAGTGCGGCTATTGGTGGTTTTATCGGTGGTGCATTTGCTCAAGCATTTAGTATCGGTGTAGCCAGAGGACTATTTTCCAATGAGGCAGGGCAGGGATCTTCGGCGATTGCTCACGCATCTGCGATTACAGATGAAAGTGTGTCGGAAGGTATGGTTTCATTACTAGAACCATTCATTGATACGATAATGATTTGTACGCTTACAGGACTTGTTATTCTGTCTTCGGGTGCTTGGACAAAGAAATATGAAAATACTTTCCAGGCAGCTGACTTTGCTATTCTAGAGGGCGTATATTCAGATACCAATGATGAGCAAAAACAAGCGTTGTTTAACCATCTAAACTTTGTCGAAGGCGGTGCTATTCCAACGGTGAATGGTGAAATTGATGTTGTCGCAGGTAATATGGTTTCAACGGGCGTAACAATTATTAATGCGCGCTCTGTAGCGGAAGAAGTCGTATTCTCTAAAGAGGATGATAATGGTGACTTAAAGCCATACTCTGGCAAGCTTAACATTTTAAACGGAGATGTAGAAGATACCGATGTTGTTATAAACGGTAAATCACTAGTTCATTCTGCGACACTTACCAGTAAAGCATTCACAACTAGCTTCCTTGGAGAGAACGGGAAATATATTGTTGCCTTCTCATTGACATTGTTTGCTTTCTCTACAGCTGTGGCATGGTCATATTATGGCGATAGGGCCATAACATATATCTTTGGTGCGAAGGGTGTATTACCTTACCGGATTTGTTATGTGATAGGTTTCTTTGTTGCTGCTATTTCTGATACGGCGATCATTTGGACCGTTGCTCTTATTACCGTAGCACTGATGACCATACCAAATGTATTTTGTATGTTTATGATGCGTAAAGAAGTAAAAGAGATGGTTGAAGATTATGCAAAGAAAATAAAGAAATAATTTAAGAACTTTCTTATTATAATTAAAGGGCCGAAATATATTTCGGCCCTTTTTATTTTGACTAGTTGAAAAGCGTTTACTAAAATTAACACTTAATTAATAAATTGGATATTACAATACTAAATGTTGAGTAATTTCTTGATTTTATGGTGGTTTTTTTATAAACTTATACAACACTAATAAGAAAACCATTAATAAGTTGAGTTAAGTGTATACATTTCTTACTGATCTTAATGTCCTAAATCTAAGGAACCTGATTAAAAATAATCAAGTTGGGCATTGAAAAAAAGTAGTAGTGTATATTAGCTTTTAGTATTAAAAATGGGAAGTATGAGAATATGAGTAACAACGCAACAAAAGATTTAACTACGGCGAATGATCAAGAATCAACTGTTGCTGATGATAGTCAAAATGAAAATACGGTTTCTGAACATTTTGATGAAATTTCAGGTTCAATTAAGTGGTTTGATGATATTAAAGGCTATGGTTTTATCGAAGCAGATGATGAAGCAAACAGGCTTAAAGGCGATATACTCGTCCATTTCTCAATATTAAAAGAACATGAGTGTGGCTCTCTACCCGAAGGCACTAAAGTTACTTGTCTGTCTGCCAATAGACCAAAAGGTAGGCAAGCTGTTAAAATATTAGATTATGATATTTCGACGGCTGTGGAGAAACCCGAAAGTGAAATGCAAATTGAAATTGATGATAGTAAATATTCTGAAGAAGAATATGTAGAAGTTGTCGTAAAATGGTTTAATAAAGTCCGTGGATACGGGTTTGTAAATCGCGGTGATGGTGGACAAGATATCTTTATTCATATGGAAGTTTTACGCCATTATGAAATGGATCAACTTATTCCCGGCCAAACGCTTAATGTTGTTATAGAAGATGGCGAGCGTGGGTTAATGGTTGGTGCAATTAAAATCGACGATTAATTTTGCACTAACTTTCACAAGAATTATTTCTAAAATTACGCCTTTAATTTGCCTTTCTTTCCTGTCATTATGATTTGTGAAAGGTTGATTGAATGAACGAACACAAAATAATTTATAAAATATTTTTCCCCATTTTGATGTCATTTATAATTTGCTTAATTTTAGCAAAAAACGTAAATGCACAGGCTAGTTTTCCTGTATCAGAACTCTCTATTCAAACAAAACAATCATCGTATGATTTTCAGATTGAACTGGCGTTAGATGATAGCCATAGAGAATATGGGCTTATGTTTCGAACGGAGCTCCCAGAAATGAATGGGATGTTATTTATTTATGATCAAAAGCGTGCACTCAGTATGTGGATGAAAAATACTTATATTTCATTGGATATATTATTTATTGATGAAAATGGTAAAATCATAAGAATTGCCGAATCTTGTCAACCGCGCTCGCTTTCAATAATCCGCTCTGGAGGGGAAGCTAAAGCAGTTTTAGAGTTTAATGGCGGCTTAACAAAAAAGCTTGGGATTGAAGTGGGTGACCAGATAAACTACCCTATTTTTGAAAATGCATTGAAATAATAATTTTTCCTAAAATAACGCTTGCGTGGGTGCTCTTGTTGGCGTATTAACCCAACCACAATTTGTTTTTGCAAATTGTTCTTTTCGGTCGGGGAGTGGCGCAGCCTGGTAGCGCACCTGTTTTGGGTACAGGGGGTCGCAGGTTCAAATCCTGTCTCCCCGACCATTTTATTTTCAAAGAAAATTAA
>JABIPV010000392.1 GCA_018699075.1 Kordiimonadaceae bacterium
CGATTGCCACACGGGTCTCTTCCCGGTGGGAGGCGTCGATCAACATACGTATTGACATTAAAGTTATCTCCATTGCAAAAACCGCTCAAGCTTAGTTGGTAACTTATGACCGATAAGCGTGCAGGCTTTTGTATTGTTATATTTAAGTGATTGTTCATTGAGGCATTAATAGACTTAAGGAAGAGAACACATGCGCCAATACCATCAAAGGAAAAATCCATTAATGTTTTTTGGCTACTCTTGCTGCTGTTAATGCATAAATTCATTTTTTTACTTCTGCCTTAGTAAGGACAGATTCTTATTCTTTATTTCTTGTTATTATTATTAATTTTAACGCTGATTTTAATTTCTAATTATAGTAAATAAAAGCGGCAACATACTAACATAATCATGTATGTATCTTAATATGACTACTGTTAACATAGTGAACCTCGCTCACCATAACAACCTAAAAGCACTAAAATTTAAAATTTTCTTTTTGAAAACGCCTTTTTGTACTACAAATGTTAATGAATTTAACAATATTGTTAATATATTTGGGATAAAATAAGAATTTATGACGTTAAATAGGACGATTATGGTTAAATATAAACTATTTTTATCATTCAAATATATATTTGCAGCACTTTTATTCCTTGCAATGACAACTACACAACTGCTTTCTGCGCCGGCAGAAGTTACTTCTGTGCGTATTGGTGGTGATAATACTAACACTCGTTTTGTTTTGGATGTAAACGGTACGACGGCATTTAGAGCTTTTAGTCTTGCTAATCCGAACCGTATTGTCATCGATTTAGACGAAGTTTCATGGAAGATTGGTCCCGGCGGTGCAAAAGGTAAGGCACTTATCAATAATTATCGATACGGACTTTATATGCCAGGCACATCAAGGTTAGTACTTGATTTGAAAAGCCCTGTTAAAATTACGAATGCTTTCACTATTAAAGGAAAAGATAATAAACCAAACCGACTGGTGTTTGATTTTACAAAAGTTTCTCAAGCAGATTTTACCAAAAATATTTCCAAACCTAAAGCTGCTGCCGTTGCTTCAAGAAGTAGCCGTGAGGTAATTTCAAAATCTTCAGGTAAAAAAACAATTGTGTTAGATCCAGGTCACGGTGGCCATGATCCTGGAAATTTAGGCGGCGTTAAAGTTAATGGTATTTCTGAAAAGAATGTCACAATTTCTGCAGCAAAAAATATTAAAAAAATATTAGAAGCCTCAGGGCGCTATAATGTAATTATGACCAGGGACCGTGATATTTTCCTAAAACTGCGTGAACGAAGTCTAGTGGCCCACAGAAATAACGCAGATTTATTTATATCAATTCATGCGGATGCCTTTAGAAGTAGCACAGTAAGAGGTGCGACCATTTATACTTTAACGGAAAAAGCATCTGACCGCGAAGCGGCAATCCTAGCGGCACGAGAGAATAAATCAGATATTATTGCGGGGGTTGACCTTGAGGATGAACCTGATCTTGTGCAAAATATATTGATTGATTTAGTGAAACAGGAAACAATGAATTTATCAAATCGATTTGCAGGTGAATTGGCCCCAGAACTAAAAAAAGCCATCATGGTTAGAAAACGCAGTTTAAGGTCTGCTGGATTTGCGGTGCTTAAAGGAATTGATGTTCCGTCTGTTCTTATTGAAATGGGATATCTAACCAATAGAACTGATGCAACACTCTTAATGCAAAAAGAAACCCATGATAAAATTGGTAATGCCATCTTAAGAGCTACAGATAAATATTTTCAAAAGAATTTCGCGTTTAATTAACTTGATTGTGCCATATCATTGTCATAATTTGCGGGTAATTTTAACCGATTCTAATAAATAGAGAATAAAATGTCGAAAAAATGGAAAAATATACTTGGGGCAAGTGTTGTTCTGGCCTTAGTCGGTAGCATTGTTGCTGTGCTTGGAGGTGTGTTTTTACTATATTCTTTTGGCCGTGATCTTCCGGATTATAAACAGTTAGCAAATTATGAACCACCAGTGGTCAGCCGTATTTATGCCGGTGATGGTTCTTTACTTAAAGAATATGCCCGTGAAAAGCGTTTATTTGTTCCTATTTCCGCTATCCCGCCAAAGGTTATTCAGGCATTTTTATCTGCCGAAGATCAAAATTTTTATTCCCATATAGGAATTGATTTTAAAGGTTTGCTTCGTGCAGTTCTTGTGAATGTAAAAAATGTACTCACCAATCGTCGTCCTGTTGGCGCGTCGACGATTACTCAACAAGTGGCGAAAAACTTTCTTTTAACCAGCGAAGTTAGATTTGAGCGTAAAATTAAAGAAGCCATTCTATCATATAGAATTGAGCAGGCATTTACGAAAGATCAGATTTTAGAGCTTTATCTTAATGAAATTTATTTAGGCCAAAACTCCTATGGGGTTGCGGCAGCAGCGTTAAATTACTTCGGTAAGTCACTTGAAGAACTTGAAGTAGAAGAAATTGCTTATCTTGCGGCGCTTCCCAAAGCCCCCAGTAATTATCATCCTGTTCGCAAATACGCAGCTGCGGTTGGTCGACGCGATTGGGTCCTAGGTCGAATGGAAATTGAAGGCTTTATTACAGAAGAAGAAAAACGCGCTGGCATTGAACAACCGCTTGTTGCCGTTACATCCGGTCAAGCAAGGACATTTCAAGCCAATTATTTTGCCGAAGATGTCAGACGAGAACTTAAAAAAACTTACGGCGATGATGAACTTTACGGTGGTGGACTTGCGGTTAGAACTTCACTCTCTCCTAGTTTGCAAACAATTGCGGAGCGTGAATTATCACAAGGTTTAGTTGTTTATGATAGACGTCATGGATGGCGCGGCCCAGTAGGTAAAATGGATATTTTTGCTGCGCCTTATGAAAATTGGAAAGTAGATTTTCTAAAACGTGATACACCGCTAGGCAATAATAGTTGGCAGCTTGCTGTGGTATTAGAAGTGCTGGACGATCAAGCGATTATCGCTACGAAAGATACACTTTCTAAAACCGACAGTTATAATCAGCTTCCTATTGAATATATATCTCTTGATGAAACAAAATGGGCCCGTAAATGGCTTCCAGGTGAACGTAAAGGCCCACAAGTAAAATCCGTAGCAGAAGTGCTGGCTCAAGGCGATGTCATTGCCGTTGAAGCACTGGAAAGTGATGAAACAGGTTTTATTGGTGCTCCATATTCTTTACAGCAAATTCCGAGCATAAATGGCGCATTGGTGGCAATGGACCCTCATACGGGCCGCGTACTTGCGATGGTCGGGGGCTATGATTTTAAAAATAGTGAATATAACCGTGCCTCACAAGCTAAACGTCAACCGGGCAGTGCTTTTAAGCCGTTTGTCTATAGCGTTGCCCTTGAAAATGGATTTACACCATCTAGTTTGGTTCTTGATGCACCATTTGTGATTGATCAAGGTTTCGGATTGGGCAAATGGAAACCACGTAATTCTAGTTCAAAATTTTATGGCCCGAGCACTTTACGTCTAGGTATTGAAAAATCACGCAACTTAATGACTGTTAGGTTGGCTCAAAACCTTAAAATGGATAAAGTCGTTGAGGTCGCAGACCGATTTGGCATTACCAAAGATATGCCAGATTTGCTTTCTATGTCACTGGGGGCAGGGGAAACCACTTTGCTTGATCTAACCGCAGCATATGGCATGTTGGTTAACGGCGGCAAACGAATTGAACCCGCACTCATTGACCGTATTCAAGACAGGCGTGGAAAAACCATCTTTAGCCATGATGATCGTGCCTGTGAAAACTGCGTAGCTGATCAGTGGAATTATCAAGCTGTGCCTGAATTACCGGATCAGCGGGAAGAGGTTCTTGATAAAGTGACAGCCTATCAGGTTGTTTCCATGCTCGAAGGTGTTGTTCAGCGCGGAACTGGCGTTCGAATTCGCGCGCTTCGCAGACCGCTTGCCGGAAAAACCGGAACAACTGATGAAAGTTTTGATACTTGGTTCGTTGGTTTCTCTCCCGATCTTGTGGTTGGGGTGTTTGTAGGATTTGATGCGCCACGCTCACTAGGTAACGGCGAAGAAGGATCATCTGTTGCGGTGCCAATATTCCGCGATTTTATGGCCGATGCGCTTAAAGACGAAAACACGACACCTTTTAGAATTCCGGAAGGTGTAAGATTGGTAAGAGTTGATCCTGTTACAGGGCAGCTTGCACAGACAGGCGCCAAAAATACGATCCTCGAAGCTTTCCGTCAAGGATCGTTCCCAAATAAAGATAATCAAGTACTTGACGGGCTCAATTCACTAGTGCAAACAAAGACCAAGCTGCGAACAGGAACTGGCGGCATTTATTAAGTAATAAAAATTGGTCTAAAAGTATGAAAGCTGAAATCCAAAACTCCACTGATAAAATCAAGCAGTCTCTCGCACTGCTGAGGAGGCATCTTTGACTGGGATATTGCCCTTGAAAGATACGAAGAATTAACGGC
>JABIPV010000385.1 GCA_018699075.1 Kordiimonadaceae bacterium
AAATCTCATCATGAACAGAGATTAAAATATAAATCTTAATCTCGAGCATGTGCTCGTTACACAAAAATTTATTAGACAAAACATTATCTTTAATTGATCTGGTGGTTATAACGCAGGTGTCCCACCCGGTCCCATCCCGAACCCGGAAGTGAAAGCTTGTTGTGCCGATGGTACTTCGTCTTAAGGCGCGGAAGAGTAGGTCATCGCCAGATCTATTAAGGATAATGTTTTTACCCATTCATAATATCAAAGACCAAATGAACCGCCAACTAGGCGGTTTTTTTGTATGTAGATAATAAATATATATGTTATTATTGAAAAACACTTTCCGCGGGGTGGAGCAGTCCGGTAGCTCGTCAGGCTCATAACCTGAAGGTCGTTGGTTCAAATCCAACCCCCGCAACCAAAATAAACAAAGACTTAGCTATATTTTAGCTAGGTCTTTTTTTTGTATCTGTTAAATTTCTTTTCTAAATGATTTACTTCATTTAATATGGATAATTAGATTTTATAAGGTGGATATTAGTGAATGAGCTTCAAATTATTAATTCTCGTAACAGCATTATCTTCTAGTGGACCTTATTTTAATCAAGAACCACCAAGGTTAGAGGCAAAGCTATTTGCTCCGGGTATTATTTCTTCGGGTCTACATGAGGATGGTGGGTTAATCATTACGCCTGATGAAAAAGAGATGTTTGTACGCATTGTACAAGAACCTTTGGGGTATACTGCACATTATATTTTGAAGAATGGTAATTGGAGCAGCCCGAAAGTCGCGCCATTTTCTGGAAAGTATCAGGATGGACGAATGGCGGCTCATCCTGATGGTAAGCGACTGTTTATCAGTTCACCAAGTCCGATAGATAGTCAAGGTCCACCAAAAGATTATGATTTCTGGATTGTAAATAAAACGGAAACTGGTTGGGGCGAACCAAAACTTATCCAAGGGCCGATCAATACAAAATATGATGAAATTGATTTAAGCTTTGCCCAGAATGGTAATTTATACTTTAATCGTCAAGGTGGAGCCGACCATATGGATATTTTCATGGCCCGCGAAGTGGACGGTAAGTTTTTAGTACCTGAAAAATTACTCATCCCAGGATATCAAGCTTTTTGGGAGGTGGCTCCAATGGTGGCTCCTGACGGAAGTTATATTGTTTTTACATCGGAAGGCAGGCCTAATTCTGTTGGTGATCTAGATCTTTTTGTGACATTTAAGTTGGTTGATGGTACATGGAGTGAGCCTCAGAATTTAGGAAATAAAGTAAACTCACCGCAAAGTGATAAATTATCTACTTTGTCGCCGGACGGAAAGTATATGTTTTGGATTAGTGATCGAACTTCAGTAAAGAACTGGTCAGAAGAGAGATTGACTATAGAACAGCTACAAAAGTCATATGAGAGCTTCGGCAATGGTAAAGGTGATATGTATTGGGTGTCAACAGAAGTGATAGAGGCATTAAGGCCTTAATGGAATGGAGAATAAACTTGAAGATTAAATTTATACTAATAATTTTGCTATTCTCAATTACCGGGATGGGGGGATCTGCATTCGCTCAGCAGAAACCCAATATTGTTCTTATTCTTTCTGATGATCATGCGTGGAATGATTATAGCTTTATGGGCCATCCTGATGTCAAAACACCGCGTATAGATGAACTGGCGGCGAGAGGTGTTTTATTCCGCCGGGGATATGTGCCAACAGGATTATGTCGCCCTTCGTTGATGACGCTCGCGACTGGGCAGTATGCCAGTGACCATGGGGTAACGGGCAATGATCCGAATCCAATCACTCTCGCACGTAAAGCAGAGATGATTACGTTTGTTGAAAAGTTTGAAACACTTCCTGAGCTACTGGCGGAACAAGGATATCTTTCGCACCAAAGCGGTAAATGGTGGGAAGGCAGTTACCAGCATGGTGGTTTTACACATGGCATGACCAGAGGATTTCCAGAAGAAGGAGGACGCCACGGGGATGATGGATTAGCGATTGGCCGTGAAGGTATGGAACCAGTTACTGACTTTGTTGATATGGCCGTTGAACAGGATAAACCATTTTTCCTCTGGTATGCGCCGTTCCTGCCGCATTCACCGCACAACCCGCCGGATCGGTTACTGAAAAAGTATTTAAAAGAAGGGCGTAGCGTTCATATCGCACAATATTATGCAATGATTGAATGGTTCGATGAAACAAATGGCCAACTCATTGATTATATTGATAAAAAAGGACTGACGGATAATACGCTGTTTATTTACGTTGCCGACAATGGCTGGATTCAAAGTGAAGATAATAAAGGTTTTGCCCTGCGTTCCAAACAAACGTCCTACGAAGCGGGCGTTCGCACACCGATATTCTTTACTTGGGGTGAAAAGCTTAAAACGGCAGATCGACCAGAACTTGTCAGCAGTATCGATTTATTTCCAACAATGCTCGCGGTCGCAGGCGCACGCACGCCAGAGGGTATTCCCGGGTTAAATATATTACCAAACCTGACCAGTGGTGAAGAGATCACGCGCAAGGCCATATTCGGTGAAAGTTTTGCCCATGATGTGGTGGAGCTTGATAATCCAGAAGCAACGCTGCTTTATCGCTGGGTGATTGAAGGTAAATGGAAGCTGCTTCTTACTTATGACGGGACCGTAAGCCGAAATCAAACCGTACATCCAAGAACGGAAAAGAGGCCGCAACTTTATGATCTTATAGCGGACCCGTATGAGAATAATAACCTCGCGAAAGATAATCCTGATATTGTTGCCAAAATGGCAAAACAAATAAGTGATTGGAAGCCGCTCAAACAAGCAAAAACCATCACAACATGGTAATAACGAAATAAAGTAAGTGAGAATAAAATAAAATGTCAAAAGTAACATTATCAACGCTGACCGAGCGTATTTCGGGACCGGCGTCGGCGGCGTGGGATGTGGGCGATGTCGCCGCAAAACGTATTCTGGC
>JABIPV010000167.1 GCA_018699075.1 Kordiimonadaceae bacterium
GGCCCTTTTTGATCAATTGCCCAGTGATGAAATATCTGATTTCCTCTCTGGCCTTTTAATTGGTGATGAGGTTAAATCAGCCATGAGCGAATTTAATATAGCGGCATCAGAGACGGTGCATATTATTGGCCGTGGTGATTTGGCAGAAAAATATTCAATAGCCTTGGATGCGCTTAATATTTCTAATAAAATCGCCCCTGAACATGCCGCAGCAACGGGACTTTATCAAATCGCCAAAGGCGCAAGGATTATATAATGAACTTAATGACATCATGGACAGAAAAACTCGCAGAAATGCCATTGGTGGCTATTTTACGTGGCTTGCCGCCCGAACAGGCAATTGATGTATCAACGGTTCTCGTGGAGGCAGGTTTTAAAATCATTGAAGTCCCGTTAAATTCACCAGAACCATTTGAAAGCATTTCCAAAATCAAGAAACATTTTGGCGATCAAATAATTTTGGGCGCCGGTACTGTACTTACCGGGGAGAACGCACGCAAAGTGTATGATTGCGGCGGCGAATTAATCGTAGCACCTAACCTTGATCCTGAAGTTGCAGAGGTGTCGCGCGCATTAGGGATGATATATTGCCCAGGAATACTCACCCCAACAGAAGCCTTCTTGGCCTTAAAATTGGGTGCGACGACGATAAAATTATTTCCTGCTGACGCCCATCCCCCGTCTTACATCAAAGCAATAAGGGCGGTATTACCACCAGAGACATCAATCATGCCCACAGGCGGCATTGTACCGGACAATATGGCACAATATATTTCTGCTGGTGCTAACGGGCTTGGGCTTGGCTCTGCTCTTTATTCACCGGGCAAAACATTAGATGAAATCGCTAGTGCCGCAAGAACATACATTGCCGCCATCACGCCTCTACTTAAGGGCTAAAAGCTAATGGCTTAGTTTATCCGAAATTGCTTTTGCGCACGTCATAAGGGGTTGGGTATAGTGAGCGCTGTTTTCATCAAGCCTAAAGCTTGGTGTCGACACGCTAACGCCCGCTACGGGCTCGCCAGTTGCATCGAAAATTGGTGCGCCGTAACAAACAATCCCTTTTTCATTTTCTTGGTCGTCGTGAATAAAACCTTCTTTTTGCGCATTGATTATTTTTTGTTGTAATTTCTCTGGATCGGTTGTCGTGAAAGACGTTATTTTTTCCATCGGTAGTCTATTGATAAGGTCCGACATTTTTTGCGCTTTAAGGCCGACGAGAAACGCTTTACCAACACCTGTCGTGTGAAAAGGAACGAGCATACCAATGACCGATGCCATACGGACCACTTCACGGCTTTCAATTTTGTCAATAATCACCATTTGGTTTCCGCTTGGAATTGCAAGATGAACGGTCTCACCAGTTTCGTCACCAAGTCGCTCAAGGTCTTCACGGGCAATTTGCCTAATGTCGTTATTGGCAAGTGCATTTCGAGCAAGTGAGATAAGACGAGGGCCGAGGCTATAACGTTTTTCTGGCCTTATAACGATTAATAGTTCAGCTTCAAGAGCGGCGAGCACCCTGTAAAGGGTGGGCCGGGTAAGGCCACTAGCATCTAAAATATTGGTTAACGTCGGTGGTCTAGGAGCATCCGCAATAAGCTGTAAAATCTCTATGTTGCGGGAAAAACTCTTTGTCCCCTGAATTACTTTATTCAATAATTTGTCCTTCGCACCCACTATTTAATAATCTCTTGGTACCCTTATACCCAGTTCACAAATTATTGTCCACTATATGGTCAAATAGATTAATGAAGCGTTTTATGTTTTAAAGAAAAACTTTTCTTATTTACAAATATCGCAAATTTTTGGCTGAAAAGGAGTAGTGGTGCCCGGGGGCGGATTTGAACCACCGACACGCGGATTTTCAATCTTAGTGAATATAAATTCATTGTTATCCATTATTACTTAAGTATGTTGTTTTTATAGTATTATTATTTTTCACTACATCATTATTACCCATTGTATCTCATCACTATTGTAGCTAGAATGTAGCTAGAATATTTTAGCTGCAATTATGGATATAGTAAATGGCAACACGAAAAGTAAAAATCAACAAAACCATAATTGATGGATTAAAAGCAGGCGATACCGTTTGGGACACAGAGCTATCTGGCTTTGGTGTGCGTTGTCAGAAAAAATCTAAAGTTTATGTCTACAAGAAGTTTTACAATGGTCAACAACGTTGGTTCAGTCTAGGCCAGCCTTCGGAGGGAATGACTGTAGCTCAAGCAAGAGATGCTGCGGAAATTATAATTGGAAATGCTTGGTCGGCTGAGAGAAGAGAGCAATACGCCAAC
>JABIPV010000394.1 GCA_018699075.1 Kordiimonadaceae bacterium
GCAATAAAGCCATTTATGCCATTGGCGACGTCACTGGCGGCGCAGGCTTTACCCATAAAGCGGGCTATGACGCTGGCATAATAATACGCCGTATTGTTTTTGGATTGTTTTGGGCAAAAGCGGATTACAAAGCCTTACCCCATGCAACGTACACATCCCCTGAACTTGCCAGTGTCGGCCTAAGCGAAAAAGCCGCGAAAGAAAAATATGGCGATAATCATAGAGTAGTAAAATGGCAATATGAAGAAAATGACCGAGCCCGCGCAACCCTTGCAACTAAAGGGATGATAAAAGTTATCACCACGAAAAAAGGGCTTATATTGGGCGCTGCTATTGTCGGTAAAAGCGCAGACGAATTATTAGCTACATGGACATTAGCCATAAATGAAGGCTTGAAAATTGGTGCTATAGCAAATGTCATTAGCCCTTACCCAACACTCGGTGAAGTAAGCAAAAGAGCAGCATCAAGTTTTTATACCGCCTCATTATTTAGTGAAAAAACCAAAAAAATAGTAAAATTATTATCATTTTTAGGATAACCAATGCAGAGGAATATAAGAAAAGTACCGATTAAGGAAAGCCTCTCAACCCGCTTGTTGATGTTTACGATATTTTTTGTTCTCATCGCTGAAATATTAATCTATGTGCCGTCGATCGCAAGCTTTCGTCAAAACTGGATAGAACAGAAAATTACCGCCGCTAATATTGCTATTTTGGTGATTGAAGCTGCACCTGACTATATCGTCAGCCGCATGCTCGCTGACGAGCTTTTATCATCCACTGAAACCCATTCTATTATCCGTATAATGGGTGAAGATAATCAACAAGCTCTATTTGCCATAGAGGAGTTTGAAATATCGGCTAAATATGACATGCGAAATTTATCATGGTGGGTTTCAATTAAAGACGCTTTCACCGCATTATCCCATATGCAAAATAACGGCCGCATTATTGAAGTAACCGGGCACGCCATGGGAAACCTTGACGAAGATATTATTATTACTTTTAACGAAGATTTGCTCTATAGTGACATGTATACATATTCTGGGAACATAGTATTATTGACCATTGTCATATCATTATTCACTGCAATGTTGGTTTATTATAGTTTATCAAACCTATTCGTGCGTCCTGTGAAAAAAATTACCGATAATTTGGTCGCCTTTCGCAAGGCCCCAGAAGATATGACAACAAGCTTTATACCCGAAGATCGCGAAGATGAAATTGGTGTTGTTATGCGCGAATTTTCCGCCATGCAGGAAGATATTCGCAAAGCACTTAATCAAAAAACACATCTGGCCAAGCTTGGCAGTGCAATTAGTAATATCAATCATGATTTACGCAATATGCTTGCCAGCGTTCAGCTTGTTACTGACCATTTAGCCACGATAGACAACCCAATAGTTCAGCAACTCGCCCCAAGATTTGTTAAATCATTAGACCGCGCCATTAGGCTTTGTGAAAACACGCTTCAATATGGTGGTGGTGATATTGAAAAGCCGAAAATCGACACTTGTGATCTTCGCTCTTTAATAGATGATGTTTCAACATCACTTGGTTTATTAGATAATAGCAACATTAAATTGATCAATAAAATTACACCCGGTTTTGAAATTAATGTAGATAACGATCAAATATTCCGAGTCTTTATGAATATCTGCCGCAATGCGGTACAGGCCATCATCGATAAAGGACATATAACCGTCCGCAATACACTAGAAGATAACATGGTTCTTATTGATATCACCGATACCGGCCCAGGCATTCCCGATAAGATTAAACAAAACTTATTTGAGCCTTTTAAAAGTGGCAGCAATGGCGGTGCAGGATTAGGGCTAGCTATTTCAAAAGAAATCATTATCGCCCACGGCGGTACTTTAGAACTTATTGAAAGCAACGATAAAGGCAGTACTTTTAGAATAACACTTCCTTTATAAATACTTTTATCAACTACGTGGATCGTCAGCTACAGAATGTTCAGTCGGTTGCGGGGTAACGGAAAGAACAGTTACACCCATTGGTGCCTTAAATCGGTGCCATAATCCTTTTGGCACAACCGTTAACATGCCGCCGCTTAAGTCAAGCACCTCTTCACCCTGATCAGTTAAAATAATTAATTTAGTTTGACCGTCAAGAATATAGACAAGCTCGTCACCCATTATATGACGTTCCCACGGACTTTCCCCTGAATAGCTTCCTGTGAATACTCCACCATTATCATAGCCTGATAAAGTCGCAAACGCAGCATTAAGTTCTGCGTCCGAACTGGTCATTGTTCGCCCCTCCAGAAATTGGAGCTTTTTCAATTCTTCTTTGATATTAATTGCTTTAACCATTTATTTTGACACTACATTTTCTTTTCTTTGGTCAGCGCCGCCATCAAGGGTGCTAACGTTTGCATTATATTTAATAATCAACCCGTGAAGAATATTTAAAGAACAAGCGGCATTATTGATTGGCAAGCCGGTCTGTTGTCATATCTTCTGGTGTCTCTGGTGAAATTTTAGCGGCCCTTTGCATAAACTGTTCAACCAGGGCCTGTTCATCGGCAGCTTCGTTATTATCCCTAAGTTGATAGGAAATTCGGCGAATTGCACCTACCAATTCATTTAGACGGGATTTCTCAATTTCAACACCGCGCCAATGTAAGGCCTTATCTTCCGCATCCGCATTTTCGAACCTAAGTAACGCTGCAATAATATCTTGTTCACGCAAGGGGAGGTCTCGTTCAATTTCACTCAATGAATAGCGAATATCAGATAAAGTGGGTGGAGCAGCTTCAAATGGCGGCCTCACCAGCGGCGCATTCAGACTCGATGGATTATCAATTGAGAGTGTATTATCAGATACATTTATTTTCTCATTTTGCTTTTTTTCAAGTTCCTGCCATAAATTATCGGCTTCCATTTTAGGCCAATCTGACCCGTTACCAGAAGCACATGCCCCGACTAGCAACATGGACACAATAGTCAATCCTGACTTTAAACCGTTGCAATATTTGCATTTATCCAGCATTTCACACTCACGTTAATTCATTAATAAGGTTATATATTATGCACTTTAGATCATGACCATTTTAAGGACAAGCACCCATAATAAGGATTACGTAAAAAAAATCGTGTTTAAAATTAAAATGACGCTTGCATTCATCCACCGTTATGAGTAGTTTGCCTCACGCAATTTGAATGTTAAGCGCCAATAGCTCAGCTGGATAGAGTACTTGACTACGAATCAAGGGGTCGGGAGTTCGAATCTTCCTTGGCGCACCATTTAAATTTCAAAAAAGCCTGACATTATTGTCGGGCTTTTTTTGTCTCTTCACTTTACATTTTCCTAAATTCCCAACATAAATGATAAATACATATTTATAGGGACATAATCATGACGGATAACAACAGAAGAGATTTTCTTAAAAAGGTGGGTCTGACAACAGCAGCCCTTTCCGCAACAGCAAGCCTTAATCTGTCAGCGGCTCAAGCAGCCTCGAAAAACTCAGTCTTTGGCCTTGTCGCCCCCAAAATGGATAAAGTCCGTGTCGGGTTCATTGGTGTCGGTCAGCGCGGGTCTGGGCATGTGGAACGCATGGCATTAATTGATGGTACGCAAATTAAAGCCATCTGCGATATTCGCGCAGAAGACGCAGAAAAAAGTGCAAATTGGCTTACCGAAAACGGTTACCCTGCCGCCACAACATATGTAGGCGGCGATGATGAATATAAAAAAATGCTTGATCGTGATGACATTGATATTGTTATCATTTCAACTCCTTGGCGTTTTCACACACCCATGTGTGTGGATACCATGAATGCTGGCAAACACGCATTTGTAGAAGTCCCTGCCGCTGTCACGATTGAAGAATGCTGGCAATTGGTTAATACGGCCGAAAAAACCCAGAAAAATTGCATGATGATGGAAAATGTTAATTATGGCCGTGAAGAACTTATGGTACTAAATATGGTTCGCCAAGGCGTGTTTGGTGAACTTTTGCACGGGGAAGCGGCTTATATCCATCCACTACGTTTTCAAATGATGGAAATAGAAAAAAGTACAGGATCATGGCGCACAGGTTGGCACACAAAACATGTTGGTAATTTATATCCCACACATGGTCTGGGTCCCGTCGCCCAATATATGAATATTAACCGCGGCGACCGTTTTGATTACCTGACGTCCATGAGCAGCCCAGCGATGGGACGCGAGTTATATGCACAGCGGAAATTCCCCGCCGACCATCAACGCAATCAACTGAATTACATTCACGGTGACATGAGCACAAGCCTTATCAAGACTGTCAAAGGTCGCTCGATAATGGTTCAACATGATACGACAACGCCTCGCCCTTACAGCCGTCATAACCTTATCCAAGGCACCAAAGGTGTATTTGCAGGCTTTCCTAATCGCATCGCCTTAGACGGGGATAACGAAGAATTTCACAATTGGGACGAAAATATGGACCCCTATTTTGAAAAATACGATCACCCGCTTTATAAGCGTGTCGGCGAGGAAGCCGTCAATGCAGGCGGCCACGGCGGCATGGACTTCATCATGTTTTGGCGCATGATTTACTGCCTTAGAAACGCGGAGCCATTAGACCAAGACGTCTATGATGCCGCCGCATGGTCCAGCATTTTTGATCTAAGTGAAAAATCACTCAGCAACCGATCAGCTACCGTAGATATTCCCGATTTTACACGTGGAGATTGGAAAACAAATCCTGAACTGGGTATCGTGAGCTAGCCATGAATGAATTTCAAGGGCATTGTCACTGCGGAAATATTCACTTCACATTTTCATCAATGAATAATGAAAATGATTTTACCCCGCGTACCTGTTCCTGTTCTTTCTGCCGTCATCACGGCGGCAGTTATGTTTCCGATCCAGAAGGTCACATCGATTTAAATTTTAAAGATAAAACCCAAGTCAACTTTTATCAGTTCGGGCAAAAAACTGCTGATTTTATAATCTGCAAAAACT
This sequence comes from Kordiimonadaceae bacterium, assembly GCA_018699075.1. Classification (GTDB taxonomy): domain Bacteria; phylum Pseudomonadota; class Alphaproteobacteria; order Sphingomonadales; family Emcibacteraceae; genus Pseudemcibacter. Next base: position 4,975 of record JABIPV010000394.1, read on the forward strand.
GCGGTGTGATCACCATGGCCATTAGCAATATCAAAGATAAAAATTACGCCGTCATTAATATTAGAGCCATGCTCGATTACACTTTTACCGGCACAGCCACCCAAACAAACTTCGACGGCGAAACTCCCCAACAAAGACTAGAACGACGCGCCCAAAACTGGATTGGGCACGTCGTTATAAAGGATTAGAAGTTAGATAATTTAATTACCGCGTCTTCTTGGTAATGTGCCTCTTGGTACATATTTGCGTAAGTTTTGTTCTTCTACTTCTGCACCAAATACATTGCCATCTTCATCAGCTGTCACGCCTTCGGCGCGACTGAAGGCAACGCCTTGATCTGGATCAGGAATAAAGGCTTCTACCCAACCAGTTTTTGCACTACCGATACGGATACCGCGGTCCCAACCAGGGTTACGTGTACCGCCAGAATTACTTTCACTATCGGCAACATATAATGTATCATTTTTATCGATGTAAACGCCACTTGGACGGCCAAACTGACGCCAAGCATTTATAAATTCACCATCTTGTGTAAAAATTTGTACCCGGTCATTATAACGGTCGGCCACAAACAAACGTCCTTCACTATCCATGGCTAGGCTATGTGGTTCATAAAACTCACCCCATTCTGCACCGTCGCCACCCCATTCCATAAGATATTCACCTTCGCTATTGTATTTCACAATGCGGTTATTGCCTTTTTCTGAATGACCGTCAGCTACGAAAATATCTCCGTTTGGGGCCACAAGAACATCACATGGTTGATCAAAGATATTATTTCCCTTGCCCGCGACACCCTTTGTACCAAGGGACATGAGAAGTTTACCATCGCTATCAAATTTATGAACCTGATGGCCTACTCCGCGTTCTTCATCACCGCGTCCGTCTGCGATCCAGACATTATCATCTTTGTCCACATGAATACCGTGAGGCCAAACCATCATACCTTTACCAAAGCTTTTAAGAATTTTACCGTCAGGATTGATCAGCATCACCGGATCACGGTCTGGTGTATCCATGCAGTTACTATTGGCACCGCAACGTTCCGCCGCCCAGATATTACCGTTACCGGCATAATAAACCGTACTGGTTGAACCCCAGGTATTACCGTTGGGAAGTTCCGCCCAAACACCCGGCACTTCTTCGTACGGGTTATCCTGTGCTTTAGTTATTCCAATCATAGAGACAGACATTGCCCCTGTGAGTAATGCTAGTTTTCCTAAGTTTTTATAATTGATCATTTTTTATCTCCCTATAAATGTTATATGATTACACGATAATATGATCCGTTAAAATGTCAATATTTTACCCTGACTTAAATTGATGATATAATAATAAACACCCTTCAGAAGGAAGCCATAATGTTAAAGTTATTTTCTATCTTCAGTTTCTTAATCTTATCCATCCAACTATCCTTTGCCCAAGCCCCGTTTGAACGCATCCCCTATTCAAAAATGGGCGACTGGACCGTGACTGAATATAAAGACAATAATACAAAAGCTTTTCTGCGCTGTTCATTAGAACGCCATTACGGTAATGACCATAATCTAACGATTGCCCGAAATTTAAAAGGCTTCGTGCTTGGTTTTACATCAAAAGAATGGCCCTATACGGAAGGCATCCATCCGATCACACTCAAAATCGATCACCAAGCGGATATCCATTCACAAGTAAGAGTACGCACGCTTCCCGGTGGAAACGTTATGGGGTTCGTTGATTTTGAGGCTGACGCTGAAATAATTAAAGCCCTTATGAATAATGATATATTGAACGTCCGATCAGGTGAAATGAATTTAGATTTTGCCTTAAACGGGTCAATGCCTGCAATAAATTCAGTGAAGCAATGTTACAGTGAAAAACATTGATTGATCCAGTCGTTTGACGAAGAGAGCCTTATTTGTTACTAACAACAGCTTATTTTCTAAGACTAAGCAGTAAAAAATAAAATTTATTATTTGGAAGGGGACCTCCATTGAAACTTTTAGAACTTGATTTTTATCTTGATAATATTCGTATATTAGGCGTCATTGCCATCATAATAGGCATGGGAGCCTGGGTAATGGACTGGATGGACTGGGTTTATGTTTGCCCATTCTGTAGAGTGCAAAGAACATCTATCGCTTTATTAGGTTTATTCATGACATTGCCACACACGAAGCATTTTATCATAAGGTACATTACTTGTATTTTTGGCTTTTTTGGTACCGCCGTTGCAGGTGCACAGCATTTCTTAGGCTGGGTTTCAATTCAAAAAGGCGAAAAAACAGGACTATCTGAACAATGGTGGCTAGATTCGTGGCTACTTTCGTTTTTCGCCATTTGTATTATCATTGCGCAAGTATGGTTGATATTCTTAAATAAGAACGAAGCAAAATGACTTAACGAGCAAGTTTTTCTTGAACTTGCTCCCACGTCACATAACCCTTTGGTGTATATTTAACATCATATTCTGCATTCAGTTCTGTTGGAATGGGCGCGTTGGTATCCGTGCGCCATTCTAACATTCTATTATATAATTTTGCTGTTATTTCAGGTTTGTCGAGTACTATATTTGTGGTTTCTTTAAGATCGCTCTCCAGATCATAAAGCTCCAATTGACCATACTCAAAAAACTCAATCAACTTATATCGCCCCATTCGGATAGACCCAAAGGGCGTCGCCCGCCATGTTGTCGTATCGGGATATGGCTGAAGATAGGCGGGAAAATGATAAAATAAAGCGTCTCTCTCAATATCACTACCATTGAAAATTGGCATCAGGCTTTCGCCATCCGTAATTTGATCTTGTGGCATTTCTCCACCTGCAAGCTCAACTAACGTGGGATAAAAATCTATGCTATTGACGGGCGTATTATTAATTTTACCTGCCCCTAAACCATTAGGCATTTTTATCACCATCGGCACGCGATTACCACCTTCATAAGGCGTTCCTTTTGCCCCACGCAAATCGGGAGCCTGCGTTGTCGGGCCATGGCCACCATTGTCCGAGGTTAAAATAACCACTGTATTTTCATCAAAACCCTTATTTTTTAAAGCTTGCAATATGCGACCAATGCCCTGATCAACATGATCAATCATGGCGCCGTAAACAGGATTACTATGATAGGCATCGCTCTGGCGGTTCTTATATTTTGCCGTCGTCTTTTCCGGTGCTTGAATGGGAGTGTGAACCGCATAGTGCGACAGCTGAAGGTAAAATGGTTTATCCGCAGACTGCTCATGTATATAGGAAATAGCTTCTTGCGTTAAACGGTCCGTTAAATATTCACCCTCTGGTCCGTCTGATATGGTTTCATTCTCATATGGTGGAAAATAACCGCCCATAGGTGTCCCGCTATAATTGCCCCCTATATTAATATCATAGCCCTGCATAAGCGGCCCACCCTCTTTACCATCGCCCAAATGCCACTTGCCCATAAAAGCAGTGTTATATCCTGCGGCTTTAATGCTTTCTGCCATGGTGACGATCGGCATATCAAGAACGGTTTTATTAATGGTCGGGATCAAACGTCGTTCATGGGTATTTCCCCGTTCTGGAGTACCAACGGTATAAACACCCGTACGCGGTGAATATTGACTAGACATCAGAGCCGCACGTGTCGGCGCACAGTTTGGCGCCGCAGAATAGGCATTATCAAAACGAATGCCATCCGTAGCAAGCGCGTCCATCACAGGCGTATCATAATAAGTGCTGCCCATAAAACCCACATCTTGCCAGCCCCAATCATCAATTAGGAAAAAAATGATATTAGGTTTATCCGCTGCCTGAACATTCAAGGTGAATATTAGTGATGTGAGTAAAGTGAATATTATTTTCATTGGAATGATAAATTATCCTTATATCGACGAGAAAGTCTAAGCTCTTCTCCGTCTTTTAAAATTATATTCTGATCCCCATTCATAGCAGGTTTAATTTGCTCAACCTGATCTTTTTTTACAATAGTAGAACGGTGGATACGGGCGAAATCATGATCACCTAAGCGGGTTGCGATATCTTTCATCGTCGCCCTCAGCATATAGGTTTGATCCCCTACATGAAGTTCCACGTAATTGCCGGCGGCTTCCACCCAATCAACTGAACCTGGGCTTATAAAATTAAAGGTCCCTGCCTTGCTAACCAATATTCGTTTATCTTCTGTATGATCTTCTTTAGCCGCTTCAAACTGCGCCTCACCATTTCTAAGTCGCATTATTTCACGGTAAACATACATCACAAGAAGAATGCTAATATAAGCCATAACGTCTTTTCGGTATTCATAAACAATTGTGTAGTCGAGTTCAGTAAAAACATATACGTCATCAACGGAGGCAAATATCATCTTACGTATAGCCACCATTCCACCAATATGAATAGCGGAAAAAACCATACTGAGCGGAATATGTATAAGTAACATTTTACGCCAACTTTTCTGTAAGATTGGATAACGAATATCAAACATCATAATGAATGGCACCATTAGAAATGCCATATAGGTACTGGTATATTCCCAAACAAATGGCTTCCATGCTTCCAGAGGATCTCCACGACCATTATATTCCATAATGAGAGACGTCGACCTAACCGCCGCCTCAATAGAAATGAAGCAAAATACAAATAATAATAATTTCCAGTGCCGCTTTATCGTTAGCATATCTAAATGATATCTCCACTTATCACAATATTAATTCCGCTTATCACAACCGATCACCATTTGTCACAAAAGCCCGCCTCTTCGTCCCAAAGTGCTGGTAACGCTTCACTTTTATTAGCACCATAGTCTCATAACTTCAACACGGAGACATAAAATGACATATCAACACACTACCCCGACATTTGGTGGAAGACAACATTTCCTAGATTGGCTGAGAGTTTTAGCCTTCGCATATCTGGTATTTTTTCACACTGGCATGATGTTCGTGGATTGGGATTTTCATATAGAAAGTGGTCACGATAGCGAATTTCTAAAGTCTATAATGATGCTGACCACAACATGGCGTCTTGATTTATTATTCCTGGTATCTGGTGTTGCCATCAGCTTTATGATGACAAAAATGACCATCGGAGGTTTTTTAAAACAACGTATGGTAAAACTATTCGTTCCACTCTTTTTTGCCTGCGCTGTTATAGTCGCCCCGCAACCATATTTTGAAGCGGTGCAAAAAGGCTTGCTCGAACCGGGATATTGGTATTTTTGGACAGAGCAATATTTTCATTTTACCTGGCTCGAAGGTATGCTTAGCCCTTGGCCCACCTATAATCATATGTGGTATGTTCTGTATCTGCTTTTATACACAGTACTTCTTGTTCCGCTCTTTATGTTTATAAAAAGCGAAAAAGGAAAATCAGCTTTATCTTCATTAGAAAAATGGATTACGAAGGGATCACGCATTTTATGGGCACCATATATTCTATATTTATCTGTTTTCTTTTATACAGGTCATAACGACATCACCCATGCGGTATGGGATGATTGGTTTGGTCATTTCGTATATGCTTATATTTTGGTGCTTGGTGTAATTTTTGTCCGCATGCCAAAAACATGGCAAGCTTTCGAAGACAACCGCTATATTTCTCTTCTTTTAGCACTAGCCAGTTACAGTATTATATTAGTCAAACACCACTTGGTAGGTGATCCTTTACAGTTCATAAGCTGGGATCTTATGGAAATGGTCATGAAATGGTCATGGGTCGCAACCTTAATTGGCTTCGCCCGCCATTACCTAAATTTCAGTAATAAAACGCTTAAATATTGTAACAGCATTGTTTATCCGTTTTTCATTCTTCATCAGTCCGTTTCAATTATAATCGGTTATTACATCATCGATTGGGGTTTAAATGGAGTGTTTGAATTTTTGGCTGTCCTTTTTAGCACCTACTTTATAAGCCTAGTTCTTATCGAAGCAGTAATTAAGAGATCAAATATCTTACGCATTCTTTTTGGCATGCCGATGACAAAAAAAGAGCCCGATTTAATCGTCAAACCGAGCTCCTTTTCTTAATCTATATATGGAAATGGATTAATTAAGTTTTTTCCATTTCCAATATTTTGTTCCTTGAATGGTGGCTTGCAATGCAAGCCCCTTTTTTGTCATTTGATAAACGGTAACGCCACTGACTACTGTATCGGCCGCATTTACTTCGCCCCCATTGTCATCAATTTTCGCCGCCGCGTCCGCTTGCCCGGAAAGATCCCAGCCCTTATCGACAAATTGATCAAAAACAGCACGTTTATGAAACACAAAAACGGCGCGATAATCTTTAATGCCAAGACCAATACCAACTCCGCCGGTCGCCATTCGCATATAAGTTTCTTTGCCCGACTTATTATCATGAACCACGCCTTTTCCACTACCTGCGGAAAGAAAGATTAAATTTACGCCGCCGTTGTTAAAGACGGCATATCCTTCTGACTGCGCAATCAGGTCTTGTGCTTCGGGATTATTTGCATATAGCTGGGCGAGTACCTCGCCTCTCATTTCTTGAATATCCTGACGATCTTCTTCAGCTGTTTTAGCAAAAGCGGATAAAGGCATCATGACCAATAACATGACGAGTGACATTTTTTTTAGCATTTAAAATTCCTATAAATAATTTTCATAACTGTACCATTTTTATACTTAAAATAAAATTATTCTTATTTCTTGCATCCAATTGTGGCGAAATTAGCATCTATGTAATGAAACTTAATTTTTAAATATTAAAAGGAACCATTATTATGGAAGCTATCTTCGTCCCACTCATCGTATTTGCATCAATCACTTTAAGCATTTGGTGTTTTGTTCATTATAAAAACAGTGAAAAATTAAAAATTCAAGATACGATTGTTAAAGCCATCGATGCAGGGCAACAATTGAGCCCGGAAACAATTAAAGCTCTTGGCGTGCGTACAAAAATGACCGATATTCGCCGCTCAATCTTACTCATATTTCTTGGCATAGCCGTGCTTATTTTTGCCCAAGCAGTTGGCGTGGAAGATGACGACGCTGTCGTGATCCTTTCTGGCATGGCATCATTTCCTATTATGCTCGGAATAGGCTATTATGTGGTCTATAGATTGAGTTTAAACGGAACTGTCAAATAATTTTATATGAATGAATATGAACGCCAATGGATTGCAAAGGCAGCAATTAAGAAAGATACAAAATATTTCGGTTATTTGGTCGATGAACACCAAAGCACGATACGGGGATATTTGCGCCGCCTGACCAAAGGCAACCACGCCCTTGCAGATGATCTTGCACAGGAAACATTTCTGATGGCTTTTAGAAAAATATCCAATTATCAAGCCAGCGGTTCATTCATATCTTGGTTGTTAAGTATCGCGTAAGCAACCTTCAGATCTCACCTCTGAGAAATTAAAACGACTTGGCCCACTTCCACACACTTGGTCAGAACAGAAATCTCGCCTCGGATACCAAAACTCCTCCACCTAACCTCAATGTAATCACCAAATGGATTGGTGACACAATATCGCCTTTAGAGATTTTGGCCATTTACGACGATTTTTCTCCAACAAATCAGTCTCTCCACCAACCTATTAGCTACTATATTGCCGTACTACCGCAGATTTCTGCGGTTTTCACGGGTTAGCCTAAAATAGGGGGCAAAACTAGGGAGGGAGTGGTGGGCCTGGTAGGACTCGAACCTACGACCGAACCGTTATGAGCGGTTTGCTCTAACCAACTGAGCTACAGGCCCCCCTAAAAACAAGACTGCTTAAGTAGCAGATAATAAAAAAAATGAATAGAGGAGAAATTCGCTTTAAGCGATTTTTTTTAATAAGCCCGTTAAAATAATTAACGGGCTTATAAACTTAATTATCCAAAAAGCTCCGTAGTTTACGGGAACGGCTTGGATGTTTTAACTTACGTAGGGCTTTTGCTTCAATTTGACGAATACGCTCGCGGGTCACAGAAAACTGTTGGCCTACTTCTTCCAATGTATGGTCAGTATTCATTCCAATTCCGAAACGCATCCTTAGAACTCTTTCTTCACGTGGTGTTAGCGACGCAAGAACACGTGTCGTTGTATCGCGCAAATTGGTTTGAATTGCACTATCCACTGGTAATATTGCATTCTTATCTTCGATGAAATCACCTAAATGACTGTCTTCTTCATCACCAATTGGCGTTTCAAGTGATATTGGCTCTTTGGCGATTTTCATTACTTTTCGCACTTTTTCAAGGGGCATTGAAAGTCTTGCCGCGAGTTCTTCTGGCGTCGCTTCACGGCCAATTTCATGCATCATTTGACGCCCAGTACGTACAAGCTTATTGATCGTTTCGATCATATGAACCGGAATACGGATTGTCCGTGCTTGGTCTGCGATTGAACGGGTAATCGCCTGTCTAATCCACCACGTTGCGTAAGTTGAGAATTTATAACCACGGCGATATTCAAATTTATCCACCGCTTTCATCAATCCAATATTACCTTCTTGAATAAGGTCAAGGAATTGTAATCCGCGGTTGGTATACTTTTTGGCGATAGAAATCACGAGACGAAGATTGGCTTCCACCATTTCTTTTTTGGCAATCCGTGCTTCTTTTTCGCCTTTTTGAACTTTATTCACAATCACACGAAACTCAGAAACATTAAGTCCGACTTCTTTGGCAATTTCCATCACCTGATCGCGCATATTTTGTACAACTTCTTGTTCTTTATCTGCAAATGTGGACCAGCCTTTACCTTTGTCCTTAGACATGGTTTTGATCCAGCTAGGTTCTAACTCACGTTCCCAATAATTATCAAGGTAAGCTTTACGGCTCACTTTATATCTTTCCGCAAGACGAAGCATTTTGCCTTCAAGGCTCATAAGACGCTTACTGGAAAAATAAAGCTGCTCAAGAAGTGCTTCAATACGATTATTATTAAGACGGAGGCTATTCATGAGAACGATTAGTTCATCGCTTAATTTGCGATAACGACGTTCTTGAGCCGTAGTGAGTTCAGTATTACCGATATTAGATTCGTGTCTTAGTTCCTGTATCTTGGCAAATTTCTTATAAACTTTGCCGACACTGGCAAAAATCTCCATAACCCTAGGCTGCAGTGCTTCTTCCATACTCGCTAATGACATAGTGACGCCTTCGTCATCATCGTCGTCATCATCGTCTGTATTTTCTTCAAGACCTTCTTCGACTTTACTCTTATCGTCGTTTTCGCCGCTATTTTCAGCACTCTCTTCGTCATCGCTCTCATCAATATCTTCTGGTGCATCTTCTGATGGCGTAGCTGTTGGAGTTGCATCGGATTCTTGCGTTGGGTCATTGCCGTACATGGCATCCAAATCAATCACGTCACGCAGAAGTATCTCACCTTCTTCGAGCATTTCGCCCCAAGCCGCGAGTGCATTAAAAGTAAGCGGGCTGTCACATAGCCCTGAAATCATGGTTTCGCGCCCGGCTTCAATACGTTTTGCAATCGCAATTTCGCCTTCGCGAGAAAGGAGCTCTACACTGCCCATTTCACGTAGATACATACGAACAGGATCATCCGTTCGGTCTGCTGGTGCTTTCGTAGCAGGCTTTCCCGACATAACGTCTTTATCGTCTTTATCGCCTTTACCAGAAGCCTTCTCAGGCGTTGCCTCTTCTGCCTCAGCTTCTGCATTATCAACCACATTTATGCCTATTTCTGAAAGCATGGTCATTACGTCTTCAATTTGTTCCGAAGACATCTGATCTTGTGGTAATGCTTTATTCAAAGCATCATAGGTAATGTATCCCCGTGTTTTTGCGGCGGCGATCATTTTCTTTACGGCATCTTGACCATTTTCAACGGGAGCATCTGCTTTGTCGTTACTTTTGTCAGACTTAGTGGCTTTTTCTGCCATTTATAAACCTCAAATAATTTTTAAACGCATTAGTGATGTTACCTAGGAATCGTCTTTCCTGGTTTCACCGTATATTTTAATACTTGCAAAATGTTCCTCTTTTAAGGCTTGCAAGCGTGCAAAATCTTCTTCAGATAACTCCTTGGATTCATGCACAGATATATCTTGTTCTAACTTTTTCAAATCAAAAGCTTCGAGCAGATGTAACCATACTTCTTCCGTCTCTTCCTTAGAAGAATTAGACCCAATAAACTTCTGGGCTGTCAACACGCCTTTTTTTGATATAATATCAATAACCTGGCCCAATCCATTTTTATAAAGGTGGTGTCTCAGGTTTTCTTTGTCAAGGTCCGAGTCGCGACTTGCTATACGTATTATTTCATTACGGACCTTGTCAAGCTCTCCCGATTCGAATTCGAAGGTTGCGAAGCGCTCTTCATGGTCTTCAAGTAGCCATGGATGCTCTAAAACTGTGAGTATGATTAGCCTTTGGCGATCTATGGTCGAATTATTTCGCGAACTTCCAATAACAGTTTTTTTAAGGTCGCCAATATTTTTTTCATCTTTTTTCTTTGAATACCTGCCTTTTGAATATGAAACCGAATCATCTTTTTTAAAGTGATTCTCTTTTTTCTGGCCATATTGTTCGTTTTCATGGAGATTTATTTCAGGAACAAATTCCCCGCCAAAAAGATTTTTAAGACGTTTTTGAAAATCACTTTCATAATATCCGCGTATTTTTTCATCTTTAATTTCAACCAATGTTCGACCGAGTTTTTGCTCCAAACCCGCACGCTGTTCTGGTGTATCAAACCCCACTCCAGAAATCATTTCCGCCCAAAGTACATTTGCAAGCGGCACCCCTTCGTTCAAGAGCTGTTCAAAAGCGGGGCTACCCTGACCATTTACAAAACTATCAGGGTCTTCGCCTTCTGGTAAATATACAAACCTTAAGGAGTGTCCAGGCTTTAAAAGAGGTAAAGAACGTTCAACCACACGTATTGCCGCTCTCTGCCCGGCTTTATCACCGTCAAAACACATTAATGGTTCAGGTGCAAGGCGCCACATTTCACGAATTTGATCTTCCGTTACAGCTGTCCCCAATGGGGCAACAGCTTCTGGAAACCCCGCCTGATCAAGAGCAATAACATCCATATAACCTTCAGCAATTAGAAGTCTACCTTTTTCAAATGCAGCTTTACGGGCACCACTTAAATTATAAAGAAGACGGCCTTTGTGAAAAAGCGGCGTTTCAGGAGAGTTTAAATATTTTGCTTTAACATTCTCCGAAAGTGCCCTTCCCCCAAAAGCGACAACACGACCTTGCCGATCAGTGATGGGAAACATGATTCGGTGACGAAAGCGATCATAACTATCGCCATTATCCGGCTTAATCAGCATCCCCGCTTCAATCAACATTTCCTCGCTAATTTCATCACGGGCGAGCATTGCCTCTTTTAAAGCTGTGCGACCATTTGGCGCAAAACCCATTCTAAATTTTTGTACTGTTTCTTTAGTAAGTCCGCGTTTTTGAATGTAAGTTCGACCTTCTGCACCCACTTGTGCCATCAGCTGACTTTCAAACCAATGTGTTACTGCTTCCATAACATCATAAAGCGTCTTTTTTACTTTCGATCTTTGCTGATCTTCTGGTGAATATTCCGGAAGCTGAAGACCGGCTTGTGCGGCAAGACGTTCTATGGTTTCTGGAAACGATAGCCCTTCTGTTTCGAGAACAAAATTAATTACATCGCCGTGGGCACCGCAGCCGAAACAATGATAAAAAGCCTTATCATCATTAACGGTGAAGGACGGTGTTTTCTCATTATGGAACGGACAAAGACCTGTAAATTCTCGGCCTTTTCTCACCAAACGAACTTTTCGGCCAACGATTTCACTTGCTGGCAGTCTATTCCTTATTTCATCAAGAAAATCTGGCGTAAATCCCATTTTTGATACTTTAATTTTAAGAGTAGAAACAATCGATAATTTAAGTCAAAAAGCAGTCTTAAACAATATATTTCTTAAACAATAAATTTTAAGACAGTATTGCTTTTGCAACAGCACTTGCTTTTGAAAAATCCATTGTTCCAGCATGTTCGCCTTTCAGGATTCCCATAATTTTACCGATATCTTTAAGTCCAGAGGCAGACGTTTTTTCAATAGCCGCTTTCACAGCAGCTTCAATTTCTGTTGCATCCAATTGGCGAGGAAGAAATTCACTGATAATAATAATTTCATCTGCTTCTTGTTTAGCAAGTTCAAGACGTCCAGCTTCTTCGTAAGCTTTGATGCTGTCATTTCTTTGCTTCACCATTTTGGAAAGTATTTCGATAATCTCTGTATCACCGACTTTACTATCTGATTCGGTGCGAACCAAAATGTCCCTATCTTTGACCGCTGCCATAATCAAGCGGATTGTCCCTAGACGACGTTTATCTTTAGACCGCATAGCCTCTTTCATTGACGTAGTAAATTTTTCGCGCAACATATTGTTTTATATCCTTATTTTACAAAAACGCCGACTAATGACACCCTATGGTCCGTCGGCTTTTTCTTGCAGGAAAGAGTGACTCTACCCGAAAACAATAATAAATGCAACTGCAAATTAACTTGTAAGTGACTGAAAACAAAAGATAAATTATATTTATAAATACATGGATATTCACTTGACGGGACAGAGGCGATTTATTATTGTCCCGACAATTTACGAGTTCATTTATCGTTACTTTAGCGTTAAGTATGGTAAATTAAAACGTTGGCATCAATCTTACTTTATAAAGCCTTTATGTTATGACTGATAAACTGAACAACTACATACCTCCGCATCAAAAAATAACAGCAGTTCTTGTGCTGGAAGACGGCACTATTTTCTGGGGTTATGGCCTCGGAAAAATTGCGTCTACTGTAGGAGAGGTATGCTTTAATACGTCAATGACCGGTTATCAGGAAATTTTAACTGACCCTTCTTACGCTGGTCAGATTATTAATTTTACATTTCCTCATATCGGAAATGTCGGCGCAAATACTGAAGATGAAGAAACGGCACAATCTGCAGTGCGTGGTTTAATCATTCGACAAGATATTACCAATCCGTCTAATTTCAGATCCTCAGAACATCTTAATAGTTGGTGCGAAAAACAAAATCTAACTGGCATTTCCGGTATTGATACCAGAAAACTTACCAGATATATCCGCAATAATGGCGCTCCTAACGGCGTAATCTGTTTTAATCCTAACGGTACATTTGATATTCCGGCACTTATCAAGCAAGCAAATGACTGGCCCGGCCTGGAAGGAATGGACCTTGCGAAAGAAGTAAGTTGCACGCAAACATATACATGGAACGAAAAACGTTGGTCGCTTGAAGGGGGCTATACAGAATTAACAGCCCCCAAAGCACACGTAGTTGCCGTTGACTACGGCATTAAAAGAAATATCTTAAGATGCCTTTCATCGACAGGCGTGAGAGTAACGGTCGTTCCCGCAAATGCCACAGCAGAAGAAATCCTGGCGCACAAACCTGACGGTATATTCCTCTCCAACGGACCGGGAGATCCTGCAGCGACAGGCGAATATGCAATTCCGGTTATTAAAGAATTACTCAATACAGGCATTCCATTATTTGGCATATGCCTTGGCCATCAGATGCTTGCACTTGCCGTGGGTGCCAAAACCACAAAAATGCATCAAGGCCACCGCGGTGCTAACCACCCGGTTATGGATTATAATACTGATAAAGTTGAAATCACATCCATGAACCACGGCTTCATGGTTGATAAAGACACTCTCCCTAATGGTGTTAAACTAAGCCATATATCATTATTTGACCAAACATGTTGCGGCATTGAAATTGAAAACAAGCCGGTTTTCTCTGTCCAACATCATCCCGAGGCTAGCCCTGGACCACAAGACAGCCACTACCTTTTTGACCGCTTTATGGAATTGATTTTAAAACATGCCTAAACGTACAGACATAAATTCTATCCTCATCATCGGCGCTGGCCCGATCATCATCGGCCAAGCATGTGAATTTGATTATTCCGGCACACAAGCCTGTAAAGCACTCAAGGAAGAAGGCTACCGAGTAATTTTGGTCAATAGTAACCCCGCGACCATTATGACAGACCCTGATTTGGCAGATGCCACTTATGTGGAACCCATTACAGCTGAAATGGTCGAGAAAATTATCATTAAAGAAAAACCAGACGCAATTCTCCCGACCATGGGTGGGCAAACTGGACTAAATACGGCGCTTGAACTTGATAAGTTAGGTATCCTAGAAAAATACAATGTTGAATTGATCGGTGCCAAAGTGGACGCCATTAATATGGCAGAAGATCGCCAACTTTTTAAAGACGCGATGAAACGCCTTAATATCAAAACACCAAGAAGTCGTGTTGTAAGTACACTTGAAGACGCGATGGAAGCCCTTGAATATATCAAGCTACCCATCATTATCCGTCCGAGCTTTACTATGGGCGGCACTGGTGGCGGCATTGCGTATAATAAAGAAGAATACATAAATATTGTTACAGGCGGCATAGACGCATCACCAACTAACGAAGTACTTGTTGAGCAATCCGTACTGGGTTGGAAAGAATTTGAAATGGAAGTCGTTCGTGACACTGCGGATAACTGTATCATTATTTGTTCTATTGAAAACTTTGACCCTATGGGCATTCATACAGGTGACAGTATCACTGTTGCGCCAGCACTGACCCTAACAGATAAAGAATATCAAATCATGCGTAATGCATCGATAGCCGTTCTTCGTGAAATCGGTGTTGAGACAGGTGGATCTAACGTTCAGTTTGCCGTTAATCCTGAAAACGGTGAATTGATTATCATTGAAATGAACCCACGTGTGAGCCGTTCTTCTGCACTTGCCTCAAAAGCAACGGGCTTCCCAATAGCCAAAGTCGCTGCAAAACTGGCAATCGGTTATACCCTTGATGAGCTTCAAAATGAAATTACCGGTGTAACACCCACATCATTTGAACCTACAATTGATTATGTGGTTACAAAAATACCGCGCTTTACATTCGAAAAGTTCCCCGATTCTGCACCAACACTGACGACGGCGATGAAATCAGTTGGTGAAGCCATGTCCATTGGTCGCAGTTTCCCTGAAAGCTTACAAAAAGCCTTACGTTCGATGGAAACGGACCTAACAGGGTTAAATGAAATTGATGTACCAGGTTACGACCCTGAAAGTGGTGATATTAATGCTGTTAAAGCAGCCTTAGCCGTGCCAACGGCTGACCGTATATTAATTCTTGCACAAGCTTTAAGATTGGGTATTTCAAACGAAGAAATACATTCCATTGCAAAATATGATCCTTGGTTTATCGAACAAGTTAAACTTATTACCGATGCTGAACTAATAATACGCGACAATGGCCTACCAAAAGACAAAAATGATTTCTTAAATTTAAAAGCATTAGGCTTTTCTGATATCAGGCTTGGTGAGCTAGCTGGCCTTTCAGAAAAAGAAGTTATGTATAAGCGTTTAAAACTCGAAATTCGACCTACTTTCAAAAGAATTGATACGTGTGCGGCAGAATTCGAATCACAAACACCGTATTTATATTCAACATATGAGCGTGATGCATCCGGTGCCGCTGAATGTGAGGCTGAGCCAACAGACGCCCGCAAAATTGTCATATTAGGCGGCGGTCCAAACCGTATCGGACAAGGTATCGAATTTGATTATTGTTGTTGTCATGCGGCATTTGCCCTAAGTGATCAAGGTTATGAGACTATAATGGTCAATTGTAATCCTGAAACTGTATCAACAGATTATGACACTTCTGATCGTTTGTATTTTGAGCCTCTCACAGCTGAAAACGTCATTGACCTTATTCAAAAAGAACAGGAAAATGGTGAAGTCGTTGGCGTAATCGTGCAGTTTGGTGGTCAAACGCCGCTTAAACTTTCTCATGCTCTTGAAGCAGCGAACATCCCTATTTTAGGAACGTCGCCAGATTCGATTGACCTAGCCGAAGACCGCGAACGTTTTAAAGACCTTGTCGATAGTTTAGAATTAAAGCAGCCAGATAATGGCCTGGCAACCACAACTGAGCAAGCTGTAAAAATTGCAGAAAACATCGGATATCCAATTTTAATTCGCCCTTCTTACGTACTTGGCGGACGTGCCATGGAAATTGTTTATGATACCGTATCGCTTGAACGATATATGAAAGAAGCAGTCAGCGTATCTTGGGATAGCCCCGTACTTATCGACCGTTACCTTGGTGGTGCCACTGAAATTGATGTTGATGCACTATGTGACGGCGAAGAAGTTCATGTGGCGGCTATCATGCAGCATATTGAAGAAGCGGGCGTCCATTCCGGAGATAGCGCCTGTTCGTTGCCCCCTTATTCTTTAAAAGACAGCGTTATCGAAGACCTTGAAGCGCAAACCAAGAAACTCGCCCTTGCCCTTAAAGTTAAAGGTTTAATGAATGTTCAATATGCGGTGAAAGATGATGTTGTATATTTAATTGAAGTCAATCCTCGTGCCAGCCGTACGGTTCCTTTTGTTGCTAAAGCCATCGGCGCGCCAGTCGCAAAGATCGCCGCACGTTTGATGGCAGGTGAAAAACTAAAAGATTTCGACATTCCAAGCTATAAAACTGATCATGTGGCCGTTAAGGAAGCCGTACTTCCCTTTAATCGTTTTCCGGGGGTTGATGTTTTACTCGGCCCTGAAATGAGGTCCACCGGTGAAGTAATAGGGCTAGATGATACATTCGCAAAAGCATTTTTGAAGTCACAAATTGCCGCGGGCACTCATCTACCACTGGAAGGAAATGTCTTTATTTCTGTGAAAAACAAAGACAAAGAAAAAATGATCGAACCGGCAAAGGAACTTATTCAAATGGGCTATACGGTATTGGCTACCGGCGGCACAGCTGACTTCTTAATAGCGGCAGGAATTGACGTTACGAGAATAAATAAAGTGCTAGAAGGACGCCCTCATATCGTTGATGCCATCAAAAATGAAGACATTCATCTGATTTTTAATACCACTGAAGGCGCGCAGTCCATTAAAGACAGTTATGAGCTAAGAAGAACTGCTCTTACAGCCAATATTCCTTATTATACCACCGCAAGAGGTGCTATTTCTGCCATGGAAGCAATAAAAGTCTTGAAATCTTCTTCACTTGAAGTTAAACCCCTTCAATCTTATTTGTAATGAGTCGATTATTTACTTAGCATTTATTTAAATGCTCTTTTTGAATTAGAGAAAATTAAAATGGTAGAAAAAGTACCCATGACTGCAGGAGGCCATGTTAGCCTTGAGCAGGAATTAAAACATTTGAAACATGTTATGAGACCTTCGATAATTAAAGCGATCGAAGAAGCTCGTGCACACGGCGACCTATCGGAAAACGCAGAATATCATGCTGCTAAAGAGCAACAAGGCATGACAGAAGGCCGTATTCAACAAATTGAAGGTAGCCTAAGCCGATCTGAGATCATTGATCCAAAAGACTTATCAGGGTCAAAAGTGGTCTTTGCCTGCACCGTTACCATTGCTGATGAAGATGATAAAGAAGTGACTTATCAAATCGTCGGTGTTGACGAAGTAGATGTCAGTGCCGGCAAAATTTCATTTAGCTCCCCAATCGGTCGCGCACTCATAGGTCGCAACCTTGGCGATGAAGTTGAAGTTAAGACCCCCGGCGGGGAAACATATTATGAAATTGTGAAAATCGAATTCATTTAAATGTTCAATCATTGCTAATGATAAAGCCGCTGGTTCAAGCGGCTTTTTTTATGACTTTTTAGTCATTTCCTTTAAAACCAAGAGAAAAAGGGATGCCTTGCTTTGCTTTACCGCAGCGAATGCTAAAGGATGTTTTTACATTTGCCACATTGGTCGCAGGCGTTAAATGAGAAGTAAGAAAAGATTGAAAATGATTGAGATCACGGGCAACAATTTTCAAAATGAAATCAATTTCACCATTTAACATATAGGCTTCACGAACCATCGGCCATGATCCGACAAGTTCTTCGAACGCTTGAAGATCACTTTCTGCCTGACTGTGAAGACCAACCATAGCAAACACAACAATATCAAAACCAAGATGAACTGAACTTAATTCTGCATGATACCCTATAATGAGTCCCGCATCCTCAAGTGCCCGAACCCGCCTTAAACATGGCGGTGCAGTTATGCCAACTCGTTCAGCTAATTTAACATTGCTAATACGGCCTTCTTCTTGAAGAACTTTTAGTATGTTAAGATCAATATCATCTAGTTTCATGTGGTGCTCTGCCCATTCCCCAAAAATTTTGTTATGTTGCAATATTATAATTTTCGAATAAAAAATCAAATATTGATGAAATATTATATTATATTATCCACCATATACACAATTTAATTAGGTATTTGCCAGTACAATTATTAATATAATTTATTATTACATTTGAGTTCGCTTTCACTAGCTATGAATAAAATAAAAGGTTATATTAATTTTAACTTTGGGTAGATATAAGTAAGTTAAAATTAAAATATGGTAAGGGCA
The DNA here is from genome assembly GCA_018699075.1 of Kordiimonadaceae bacterium. Taxonomy (GTDB): domain Bacteria; phylum Pseudomonadota; class Alphaproteobacteria; order Sphingomonadales; family Emcibacteraceae; genus Pseudemcibacter. The sequence goes on from JABIPV010000394.1 coordinate 23,326, forward strand.
GTGCAAATGGTGCAAAAAAAAGCACAATTTGACGATAGAATTAGAAATTTACTGGCGCTTGCAGAAGATAATTCTGTAGAAAGTCGTACTCTATTATTCTCCCATATTTGCGATTTATTCATTCAAAAACGAAAAATGGAATCTGAAAATCAAGTCAGAATGCTCATCGATATTATTAATGAGCTAATTAATGATGTCGATATTTCAATTCGTAAAGAGCTTTGCAGTATTCTTCTGAATATGGATTACCCCCCCGATGAACTAATCAAATTAATCAGTGAAGATGTGATCGATGTTGCAGGAGAACTACTTGAACAAGCTATTATTGATGAAGAACAACTTCTTTATCTTATAAAATATGCCTCTAATGATCATCGCGCTTACATCGGAAGACGTTTTGGGCTTTCACCGTTGCTCAGACGCGAACTTGAAGAAGTAAATAATCAATTCTTAAATTCCCAAGAGGATACAAAAAGCGATAATGTAAAGACCAGTTTAAGTGAACTTGAAGAGGCGGAACAAAACTCTACCGAACTTAATGAAGACACAACTGCAAACATTCTCGAATTATTAAAAGCGAATAAGTCATCTGTAACTCCGGAAATTTCGTTAATACACCCCAAAGACGAAATGATAATATCTGAACCTGAAATTAAGGCAGACCAGCTTCCAAGCTTAACTTCTAAAATACTACTCGTCGAAGATGAGAAGGAGAAAACACCTAATGATATCTCTGAGAAACAAGACGAAGTAGTTATTGAAACAGTTCATAAAACGGTCATAAATCTCCGTGATGAGCCAATAGAAGAAGATGTAATAGGTGAAAGTACAGCAAGCAATTTATCTGAACCAGATAAATCACAGCAGATTCAGAAAGAATGGTTCTGGGAAATTGATCGCTACGGTAATATTAATTATTTGTCGGAAAATACAGAAGATGTATTTACCTCCTCATTAGAATCAATGATTGGGGAAGACTTTCTCTGTCTCTGGACGGGACCAGATGACACGGATGACACGGATGACGAAATTAACAGCTTCATCTCCGTATTTGAAAAAAGATTGCCGTTTAGAAATTTACCATACGATATTAGCACACCTTCTGGTGAAGGCCGACAATATCTTTTAAGTGGTATTGCAACTTTTGATGTCGACACGGGACGTTTTACAGGATTTAGGGGTAGCTGCCAATCCACAACCCAGGTTAGCGCACCGGGCGCAGGTACTACGCTTAATTTGAACCTCCCGAAAGATCGCCTAAAATACGGTGAATAATAATTCTGGATGATCATAAATGATTGTTAAACAACTATATGCCGACAATTCACTAAGAAATTTTCATTATTTAATTGTTTGCCCGCAAACTAAAGAGGCCCTTGCCATCGATCCTCTTGATGTAGAACGCTGCCTATACGAAGCAAATAATCAGGGCTATAAAATTACTCAAATATTAAACACTCATGAACACTGGGACCACATCGAAGGTAACGGTGAGATGCAAGAAAAAACAGGTGCTCGTATTCTTGCTCATAATGGTGCTATGGAGAAAATCCCCAATGTTGATCAAGGCCTTATTGCCGGTGATATAGTAAGGGTTGGCAGTCAAGTATCTCTAAAAGTCTTAGATACTCCTGGCCATACTGACAGTCACATTTGCTTATTATCTGAAGGGTCTGGCGATACATCACTTTTTTGTGGTGATACTTTATTTAATGCAGGCGCAGGTCATTGTAAGATAGGGGGCAATATGGAAACATTATATAATACCTTTTCATCACAACTGGCCAATTTATCCGATGACGTTCTCATTTTTCCTGGTCATGACTATATGGTCAATAATTTAGAATTTACCTTAAACCGCGAACCTAATAATGAAGATGCCAAAAAGTATTTACAAAAACTAGAAAAGCAAAACCCTCATGATGCATTTGTCTCTTCCATGAAAGATGAGAGAAAGATCAATAGTTTTTTACGCTTAAATAATCCATCTATTATTGAAGAATTACGAAAAGTAGATCCAACCCTTTCTAAAGACCCAAATGAAAAAGAAGTCTTCATCGCCCTACGTAAGTTGAGGGATCACTGGTAATTTTTTTTAAACCACTTATCTGTAGATATGTACTTGATGTATTTAATAAGGAAAAAATATGAGCCTCGAACAGCATACGTCCTTAATTGGGGAAAAAATATCTGAAGTTGCAGATTTAAATAAAAAAGTAAAATTCGACCTTACCGATGAAGGGATAATTCATGTAGATACAACTACATCCCCTCCCTCTATCACAAATAATGATCTTGATGCAGATGTCGTATTCACCCTTTCGATGGAAAATTTTGAAGGCTTGATTGATGGGTCACTTAATCCACAAATGGCCTTTATGATGGGGAAATTAAAAATTGAAGGTGACATGGTATTAGCCCTTGAACTGGCAAATATATTCAGTTGAATTTATACTTTTTTATTAAATGAAAAATTATATCTTTGCATTACTAGCAAAAACCTATATTTTCTCTGAAAAATTAATAGCTCGCAAGAGCACGTAATAAAGACATGTTAAATAATTAAATAGGAAGGACCATTATGGACCTCAATAAACTTGGATTACACATCCATGAAATTAGAAACCAATTTTCCTACATTGAAGGAAACATTGCGGTACTCAATCAATCCATGGAAGGCAATGCCAGCACTGGTGCTTTTCTCGCTTTGCAAGGTATTATGAGCGGCGCCATGCAAGTTTCTCGTCTATTATGGGCTCCTCGTAAAAAAGGAAAAGCACGTTCCGAAGAACTTCGTAAATTCCTTGGCCTTCCTGAAGAGCATCCACTTAATAATGACGACATCAAAACAATTTTTGATAATTGTGATGAAGAAAATGAAGAATGGGTCAAAAAAACTGCCGGTAAACATATTCTGTATGATTTTATCGGTGATCTCGGCACGAGTGAACATAAGGACGTTGAGGTTGAATATATTTTCCGTTCCTTTGATACCTTAAGTAAAATTTATGTCTACCGAGGCAAAGGCTACAACATGGAATCGGTACTTGTTGCGCTAAAAGATGTCAGTGACAGCATTAACAAAGCTCATTATCACCTTTTCCCTGATCAATGGAAACATGCTGAACAAACAGAAGAAGAAGCGAAAAATGAAGCTGATAAAAAAATAAACTAATTAAATTGAAATGTATCAATTGATCAACGGGGCTTCTTATGGAGGCCCCGTTTTTATTTAAATTTCAATATAGTACTCATGATCGTGAGCCCTGCCCGTCCAATAATAAACATGGCACTGTAAATGACGATCATATCCCAATTACCGACCATAAATTCATTGGTTACAATCGTGCCAAGTGAAAATAGTAATAAGATTAAACCTAAATATTGGCATGTTGTAAAAAACAATTTTAGATACTTATAAAACTTCTCCATACGCTCACTTAAAGGAACCACTTCCTTAATACCCCGCTTACGATCAGCAACACGTTGACGAAGCGGTTTGCGTTCTGGTTGGCTTTTATTCATCTTGTAAACCTATAATTGGTGAACTTTTAACATTGAGTATATAATTACTCTTTTACATTTATTATTTTCAGAGTATAGGAAGTTAATAAGCAATATTCAAATAGGATATCATAAATGTCTGCATATAAAATCACTTTAAAATCAGAATTAAAACACGGTACATTTTATTGGGTAGCCAATGTAAACGCGGCCAGCGAAGATGAAGCGGTAACAGCCGCCGAACATTTATTCATTGAACAACTTAATGGCGCCGATGAATGGGATTTTTCCGACTATGATGCGGAAAAATTATAACGTTCTTTTTTGTCTTTTGGATACCACGGACCCATCCACAAACTGGCAGGAATAATTTCAGCCAACGCGCCATTTTTATGAAACCATGAATCCACTACAAAATGTCCTTCACTGCCGACGATCTTTGATGTTCCTTTTACATGGATTGTTGCCGTGCTATGCGGGTAACTTAATTCATTAAAATTACGACGAAGGTGTACCCCTTGCACATGGTATTTAATTAATCCATCTTGAAACATTAAATATAAATAACTGGTGCTATTAAAGGCTTCATCAATACAGTCCATTTGATGATCCGTACTTAAGTTAATCACAATTGCTCTCGCCTTATCCTGATCAGTACCCGTTTTAGGGCCTATATATTGCTCGATTAAGGCGATCGCTTTAGCGATTATTTTTCGTTCTTCAACGGCAGAACTGGGGGCAGGTGAAAATAGCGCCCGCACAGCATTCCATTCAGCATCACTAAGGCCTGTCTTTTGATAATGCTTGCAGCCATAGCCATAGCAAACGCCAAATCGTTGATGACTGTTTAAATCATCAGCATGACCCTGTAATTGTTCATTCGTCGCCGAACTACATGACGCCAAACTTAATATGATCAATAATATAAAATAAATTCTCATAACAATAAGCAATATACTACATTAATGAAAAAAGCCGTCACTCAAAAATGAGGACGGCTTTTCGGATTCAATAATTAAACACTTGGGCCTAAATAGCGCCGTCGCGTTCGAGACGTTTACGATCAAGTTTCCGAGACCTACGAACGGCTGCTGCATTTTCACGAGCTCTCTTTTCAGATGGCTTTTCATAAAAACGACGCATTTTCATTTCGCGGTACACACCTTCGCGCTGAAGTTTCTTTTTCAGGGCACGTAAGGCTTGATCAACGTTATTATCGCGGACAATAACCTGCATGGCTATAGTCACACTCCTTTCTAGGTTGTTGTTTTCCTGAAACTTATGTTTCAAAGAAGATGCTTTCTAACAAATGACCACCTGTTTGGGAAGCTTTTTCTACTTAAATCACTTAAATAGAACCATATTTTCGCTGAAAATACTTTACGTTTAAGCAAATGAAGCCCATATTCAGCAAATGACAAAAAAGAATGCAAAAAAGAATAAAGATAAAACACCCGATGAATTACGCGATTCGTTGCTTAGCGCCGCACTAAACCATGTGGCGTTCGATGGTTGGTCAGCAAAAACCCATGTACAGGCCGCCAAAGATATTGGCGTCGATAAAGGTATAGTCACCCTCGCCTTTCCAAATGGCTCAATTGATATGATTGATCTGCACGCGCAGAATTGCGATCAACAAATGCTTGAGGACGCTGAAAAAATTGGCCTTGGTGCTTTGAAAATTCGTGAAAAAATAACCCAACTTGTTAAGTTACGCATTATAGCAGAAAATGCCACTAAAGAAGCAACACATAGAACCATACCTTTTTTGGCGCTGCCCAAAAATCATTTTGCGAGCCTCAAAATATTATACCGTTCTGTCGACTTAATGTGGAAAGCAATTTCCGACAGTTCAACAGATTTTAATTTTTATACTAAGCGCATGACCCTCGCGGGCGTATATTCAAGTACATTTTTATTTTGGATGAGTGACGAAACAGAAGATAGTGTAGATACTTGGGCATTTCTTGACCGACGCATTGAAAACGTTATGCAAATTGAAAAAGCAAAAGCAAAATATCGCAACAAAGATTTCAACATTCCCAATATTTGGCGTGAACTGGGTAAAAAACGTTACGGCAATTAGCTTTTCTTTGGGTATAACCGGGTCACATGGCCCATTTTCCGTCCCGCTCTAATCTCATTTTTCCCATAATGATGAACGCAGGCATTACTACTGCGAAGAAGTTTCTCATATTGCAGAATATCATCACCAATTAGGTTGGTCATGCGCGCTTCCCCGCTGAAACTTGTTTCTCCGAGCGGAAGACCACATATGGCTCTTATATGTTGCTCAAATTGACTGGAAGGACATGCTTCAATGGTCCAATGACCGGAATTATGTACTCTTGGGGCTATTTCGTTAACCCTTAGCATTGGATCATTGCTAGAGACGAAAAATTCTACAGTTAACACCCCAACATATTCAAGATTACTGACGATTTTCGTCGCCATATCAAGTGCCAATTGTTTTAATTTATCTGAAATACGTGCCGGGGCAATGGACACATCTAATATGTGATTTTTATGTTGATTTTCTACCGGATCAAAACATTTTATTTCTCCGTTTTGTCCTCTTACGGCCAAGACAGAAACTTCAATATCAAAATCTATAAAACCTTCCAGAATAACTTTATCACTATTCAAAGTATCCCAAGCATCAGAAACATCATTCTGTGATTTTACAATTGCCTGCCCTTTTCCATCATATCCAAATCGTCTTGTTTTTAAAACTGCTGGATAAGAGATTTCTCGCAATGCTTCTATAGCTTCAACTTTAGTGGCAACAGCCCTAAATGGAGCCGTTTCTATACCTAATTCATTAAGAAAAGTTTTTTCACTTAACCGATCTTGCGATACTTCTAATACTTTGGAACTAGGAAATACCAAACACTTATTACTAAGTATTTCAACAGTAGGCACAGGGATGTTTTCAAATTCATAGGTGACAACATCAACACTGCCTGCGAAGGACTTTAGAGCAATTTCATCATCATAATCTGCATGTGTGGCTTTATCCGAGACTTGTTCAGCAGGGTTATTTTTTTCCGGACAAAAAATATGTGTTTTAAACCCAAGCTTTGCGGCTGCCATGGCCATCATGCGACCAAGCTGACCTCCACCAAGCATTCCAATCGTCGATCCCGGGGAAAGTGTTTTCATGTTCTAATCTACTGGAATTTCTGCAACTGATTGTGTTTGATCGGCTCTAAATTTATCGAGTGCTGACGCAACATTTTCATTATCGAGAGCAATAATAGATGCTGCAAGAAGTCCTGCATTTTTAGCACCGGCTTGGCCTATTGCCAATGTTCCAACAGGAACACCTCCAGGCATTTGTGCAATAGAAAGTAAGCTATCCATTCCTTTTAAAGCTTTACTTTCGATAGGGACCCCTAGAACTGGGAGTATAGTCATTGCGGCTGCCATTCCCGGCAAGTGCGCCGCACCGCCCGCACCTGCTATAATCACTTTTAATCCCTTATCTTTAGCAGATTTAGCGTAATCATATAATCTATCAGGTGTACGGTGCGCAGAAACAATCCGAGTTTCATGTGGAACACCCAGTTCTTCTAAAACATTTACTGCATTTTTCATAATATGCCAATCAGATTGGCTTCCCATTATGATACCGACGACAGGAGTGTGTTCACTCATCTTAAAACCCTTAATTAGTAACAATATCGATTTTTCAATTTGCTTAAGAAAAACATGGATTATAGCGATCTATTGAGGATAGGCAAGGCTACATTAATGTGAAGTTATATATATTTATTAACAAAATTTGTCATGAATCGTAAATATGGGTATAATGCTATTAATCAACTTCAAGATGTTGTATCAAATACTTACAACAGAATTAATTTGAAAATAAGGTATTCTGATAGGATGAAAATTCAAGGTACAGGTAGCGTTGGACGGGCCCAACCCATTCGCCGCAAAACAATTGAAAAAACAAAGCGCACTGCTGCTGCCTCCCCCGCGCGGAGAATTAATGATAGTGCGAGCGTCCTTGGTATTCCACAATCTGAAATGACACCTAAAGTTCAGAAAGCCATTATGACATTAATGGCCGAAGTTGAATATATGAGAGGTGAGTTGGA
>JABIPV010000375.1 GCA_018699075.1 Kordiimonadaceae bacterium
TAAGCAGATAATCCGCATGCTGCAGGATGGCCGGGCTTTTCATAATCGGATCATCAGGACGGCCAAGATCACCGGAGAAACAGATGGTTTTAGAACCAGCCTTAAGCGATATAAAAGAAGAGCCGAGAATATGACCGGAACGGCTTAAGGTAAAATGCAGATCATCATCAATATAATGCGCATGGCCGAAACCAACGACTTTAAACTGATCAAGGGCGCGGATAGCATCATCACGGGTATAAAGGGCGAGGGCCGGGCTGTGTCGGGTGTAACCGTAACGATTGGCGCGGCGCGCGTCTTCTTCGTGCAGATAGCCGCTATCTGGCAGAAGGATTTTACAAAGATCATAAGTTGCTTCTGAACAATAGATGCTGCCTTTAAAACCGTTTTTAATCAGCAGCGGGATATAGCCACTATGGTCAATATGGGCGTGGGTCAAGATCACGGCATCAATAGCGGACGGATCTACAGGTAGCTTTTCCCAGTTTCTAAGGCGTAGTTCTTTAAAACCCTGAAACAAACCGCAATCGATAAGGATTTTCTTATTTCGGTATTCAAAAAGATATTTTGATCCAGTGACGGTTCCTGTGGCGCCTAAGAATGTCAGTTGCATTTTGCTGCCAATCTTTTTTGGGTTAGCCATAATGCCAATGAGGGAATAATAAGCCACTGCATCAGTGGTGAAATGCCGAAGTCCCACGGACCAATATTTAAGACGGGCATCGTGTCCGTATAGGCCCAGCTCTTATGAATGTAAATATTGAGCCATTCACTGTAAAATGTATAGCTAATGCCAATGATTACGGTAAGGACGGCGACAATGCAGAAATTCTTTTGCGGCCACTGTGAATTTCCGCAAATAAGCAGCGCCAGCGCAATACTGGTCACGGCAATAAGAACATCACCAAAGGTGCAATGAATGACCGAATAGATAATCGTGCCCCATGTATCATTATTCCACATGGTATAAAGCGGCATTTGCATCATTTCCCAGAATATATTGAAAATAGCAATAAGGGTAATATAGCCGCGCATAAAGCGAAGCCAAACTGCTTTATAATTGTGATTTTCATGATCCATCATAAATAGCCCTTATATCGTCATTTATTATGAATGATTATAAGGGGATTGCCAATATTTAAATTGATTGGGATCAAGGAGTGGAATTTGTGGAAAAATGGAGGTGCGGACGAGAATCGAACTCGTGTACACGGATTTGCAATCCGCTGCGTAGCCTCTCCGCCACCGCACCACCTTTAAGGCTTGAGTGTTTCGCATATTCGTTTGGTTTGAGCAAGGAGTTTCTTGTAAAATGAAGGAAAAGGGAATAGATTCTATTCAATACAAGATTATAGGAATATCCAATGTCGATAATGTGGCTTATATCTGGTTTTATAGTAGTTCTTTTGCTCAGTAGCTGTGGGCCGGGCCGCTATGACAGTGCTTACCGTCCATCGATGAGTAGAGTTGATCAAAGCAATGCTTATCTGCTGGACGCGGGCGCGCAGCCAAGGTTGATCTTTACGGATGATTTTGAGCGGGATTTGGAGATTTTTACCGATCAGAATTTTTCAGTGGTTGGCGAGAGCCGCTTTATGGGACTTGAAGAAGATCCGGAAGATGCGATGAAAATGGGTGAGAAACTTGGCGTAACTCACATTCTGCTGTTATCGGAATTTGCCTATAATGGCACGAAGAAAGCCTATAGATATATTGAAAATTATGATTATGTCAGAGAAGTGAAATATTATAATGGCCAGCCTTATTATGGCTATCAAAGCGTTGCTAATCCGATCTCAGTACCTTACCGAAAAAATGTAACGATCCTCAGACAAAGAGCGGCTTACCTGGTCAAAATGAAATAAGAATTTCGGAGCAGTTCATGACAAGCAAAAGCTTTAAAGCACAGTTTGAACTTAATCGCAGTGCCGATGAGCTGTTTCCTTTATTCAGCGCAGAAGGTGAGACGCTTTGGGTGCCGGGCTGGGATTATATTGCAGTATCAGCGGGTAAAGAGCTTCATGAAGATTATGTGTTTCTAACGGAAAACCATGACTATGCCACCACCAATGCCATCTGGCTGGTAAAAAAGCACGAACCCGATAATTATTTCGTGCAGTTTTATAAAGTGGAGCCGGAAGATAAAATCGCCGTGGTTAGTGTAAAATGTGAAGTGGTATCAAAGAGCAGAACTCAGGTGACGGTCGGTTATGAATATATTGCTCTTTCCGATAAGGGGCGAGATTTCATAAGTGATCATTCTGATGAGGATTATGTGGCCTTTATTGGCGAGTGGAAAATTCTGCTCGAAATGTATTTTGAAGATAAAGATTAAAAATTAAAAATTAAAGCTTTATTCAGTGACCATTAAGAAAAAAGGGTGTATTCTGATTGAATAAAAAATGAGGTATATGATGAAAAAAATTATAATTTTAATCGCAATGCTTTCGCTTTCGGCCTGTGGAGCTGGGCAGTTTGGTTCAAGTTACCGGGGTTATATGACACCAGAAACGGCGGCGAATGTTGTGCTGCTCGGCGCTGATCAGGAACCAAATTTAATCCTGTCAAATGATATTGACCGCGATGTGCTTAGTTACCGTGAACGTAATTATGTTGTGCTCGGTGAAAGCGCCTTTAACGGGCTTCAGGAAAGCCCTGATAATGCGGTACGCCATGCCAAAGAAGTGTTTGCTACGCATGTGATTGTATCATCAGAATTTACCGACACCCAAAGCCGCATCGATTATGATTATCAGGATATTTATAGCACAGTATTTGTCAACACAGTCAAAACGGTTGACGGTCAACAGGTCAATGTACGTGAGGCCGTAACGGTGCGCGATACTGTGACGGTTCCTTATATGAGACAATATGATAATTTTGACCAATGGGCGGTTTATATGGTCAAATCGAACGAGGTTCATAAACTTGGCATTTTAATACGCGATCTTAGCCAGCAGGAAAGATCTATATTTAAACGAAATACCGGTACTGTGATTGATGTTGTTCTCACCAATTCCCCGGCTTATCTTGCTGATATTATTCAGGGTGATGTGCTTCTGGCAATTAATGGTGAGAAAATTATTGATAGCCCACATGCCGGTAAAATCATCACCGAACGGGAATTCGGTGGCCAGACTATCGTCCTTACCATGATCAAAGACGGTGTGGAAAAAGATATTACCTTTGAGTTTAATGAATAGGGAAATTTAAAGATTAGACACAGGCTCTGATCTGTTTTCTTATGGCGTTGGCTTCTTTGGGGTCCATGCTTAATTGCCATTTTCGTTTTATAGTGATCCAGTCATATAGATAACTGCAGCGGGCAGGGACGTATGAGGGGGAATAAAAAGTTGGGTCATCGGCATTTTTAGGAATGCGGTTGGTCCAGCGATGGGTTATGCGAAGCGGGGAATTAGCGCCCATATCATTTGCAAAGGCGCGTTTTTTATCATGGTTCCATGAATGGCCGCCGGAAATATGAACTTCATAAAGCGGCACCAAATGATCAATATCCACGTCATCTGCGTCCTGAACTTGCCGGTTATACGGAACTGCTTGAGGATGCGAGAAAAGAAGCAACCGAGCGTATGATAACGGATGCAAGAAATATAGGCGCGAACGCAATTGTAAATGTGCGTTTTTCCACCACATCTGTTACACAGGGTGCTGCTGAGCTATTTGCTTACGGAACAGCCGTATATGTTGAGAGTGAATGATGGATAGCGGAATTGACCTATGGTTTAATTTTGGCCTGACTTTATGCCTGTTGTTGCTTGGGTTTATATTTGGCACAATAGCCGAAAGACGCCACTTTCAATCGATTGCAAAGCGCGAAAAAGAACTTTCATATATAAAGATATATACACATAAGAATATCCCCGAATATGCCAGAGCCGTCAATGAACCACTGGTAAGCGGATTTGTGGTGTTATCGACCGATTATTTAAAAAGCTTTCTCTCATCCGTTCGAAAATTATTCGGTGGGCGTATTCGTTCATACGAATCCCTGGTTAAAAGATCAAAAAGGGAAGCGGTGTTAAGATTGAAAGAAAAGGCCCGAACTCAGGGGGCAAAAGCCGTCTATAATGTCCGCATTGATACCACAAGCGTGTCAAAGGGACGAAACAGAGCAGTTGTAACGGTAGAAGCTTTTGCTTACGGTACGGCGGTCAAGTAATACTAACTGGTCTGCCTACAGCTATCCGTCGCGCCGATGGGAAGGAAGGGCAGTTTAAAATCATCGATATCATCAATGCCATTTTCCAATTTTTCTTTTAAGCGGTGCAGATCTTCTTCTAAGGCTTCAAGCACGCGCTCATCTGACTGGTTCCTGGTTTTTTCAATAAGTGTATCCGTCCATTTTTGAATATCGGCTTCCATTTTTGGTTTATGGATGCTGTCAAATTCTGCGGCGTATTTATTGTAAGCAACCGTGCGGTGTTCGACATTGACGCGGCCAAAGCAGTTGCAGTCAAACTCGCTGTTATTAATGTTGCACTGATTATAGCTGCGGCTGAAATGTGCCTGATCAATATCTGCAATGCCTGTCATGTCAGGGCCAGTAGGGGTATCTTCACCGCAACCAAGCAAAGCAAGCGACGCCAAAGCAGGCAGCAGCCATTTATTAGACATTTTCATCATTTTATACCCTGATAATTTAATTATCATTTTTTATGAGGCAATTATAACATAGGTTTGGCATTGATTAAATATTTATTTATTTTACATTGACACGATGATAAATTATCGTTAAACAATAATTAAACAATATTTAATGGTAATAATATAGGTGATGTAATGAATGATAATATTGAACATGTAAGACGTATTAGTGCGGTAATGAAAAATGTTTGTATGGCTATTATGGTGGTGATACCCGTGTCCCATATATTGATTTGGACCAATTTTGAAAAAGCGCAAAGTTTAGGTTTTTATCACCGGACATCTTATATGGATGGTTATCTGCTTACGTCAAATTTAGTGACGGGATTTTTTATTAGCGGGTTTTTAGCATTGGTTGCTTTTATGGCGGTTAGGGCACTTCGTAAATTTTTTATCCAAACAAGTATTGGTGATATTTTTGCCGTTAAGAGTGCTGAAGCGTTAAGCCGCTTTGCGAAACTGCTGATATTTTACACTATTGTGAGCATTCCGATTGAAACGTTACTCAGTATAGCGATGAGCTTTAATAATCCAGTTGGTGAAAGATTGCTTGCGGTGTCTCTTCAAACTTATGACGTTACGCTTATTTTCTTGAGCTTTGTCATTTTTGCTATTTCGTGGGTGATGAAGGAAAGTGTCCTTATCGCTGAAGAAAATGCGCAGATTGTTTGAGGAGTTCGTTATGCCTATTATTGTTAATTTAGATGTGATGTTAGCCAAACGAAAAGTGAAGTCAAAAGATCTGGCCGAAGCGGTCGGCATCACGGTGCAGAATATATCACTACTTAAATCCGGAAAAGTGAAGGGAATCCGCTTTGGAACATTAGAAGCGATCTGTGATTATCTTGATTGTGAACCGGGTGATATTCTTGAATATCGGCGAGAGCAATCGTAATTTAATTTATTTACTAATGTTAGTATAGGCTTCGTGGGTCATTACCATATCTGGATAGTCACTTTTTTCACTTTTAAGGGGCAGATTGACAGAGGTACAATCAATATATTCAGTGTTGGGATATTCGAGCCGGTAATATTCCATGAATGGCTTTTATACTCAAGGTTTCTGGATGCCGGATTTTTATAATCCGTCTGACTGGCTTTGGATTGGGGCGATCTGTGTTAATATTTTGGCGTGCTATTTTATCTGTGGTTTTTTTGTTCATTATCTTTGGTTTAAAAACAGGTCCGTTCACTTTTCAAAGGGCGGAGCATTTGGCCCGTTATTTAAGGCGTGGATATCTGGAAAACATTATATTGTTACCGATGATTATATCACCGAGATAAGAAGACTGCGCCTTTTTGAGGTAAACTGGTCTGATGTAAAGAAAATATCTGGTTCATTTGAAAATGGAGGCGTTTATATAAGCCTTACAGATGGAATAGTCCGTGAAAAAGAAATATTAAGCGAAGTTAAAATATTTGAAAATTCTGAAGAATTTCAAGACCTTAAGGAATTGATGATGGAGAAGTTGTCATGGGTGGATCAAAATTGGTTTGATCAGGTCACTCAAAATAAAGTTCCAAATGTTTCTTATAATCGCGATGCGGACTGATGGAAATTTATCTGGTCGTTATCGTTTTTTTAGCACCCATATCACTAGGGCTTTATCTGTGGCGTGATAAGGAGCCGCAACGTAAATTATATCTGATGATCGCCAGTGTTTCTTTGGTTTCCCTTATCATTCTTGTGTTCGCGGGAAGCCCTTTCATGACGTTTATGGGGCTAGGTCTTTTTCTTGCCTCAACCAGCTTTTTTAGCGGCGTATATCTTTCTGGACTTGTGCGGGCTTACAAGACTAGGAAAGAAGATTAGTAAATTACTTATGGTTCCAGTCGTCTGTGTCATCCGAGTTTCCGGGACTTAGGCCGATGATATCGCCGTCCGTGTGGATGCCGAGGCCGAGCACGGTTCGGTTTGCGTAGCAGAAATACGCGGTGACCTGGTTCACTTCAAGAATTTCACCGTCCGTAACGCCAAGGTCCCGCATTTTATTAATGATATGTTCGGTTAATTCTGACGGGGACCGGGTAAGGTATCTGGCATATTTCAGCATCATGCTGTGCTTTTTATCAAAAGCTTTTTTAGGTACGGATATTTCAAGGGCGGCGCGGATTTCCATTGCTCTGTCTTCATCACCAATAAGACGGGCCATACCGGCATAATGATGCTCAACACAGTATTCGCATTTATTAAGAATGCTGACATAGACACCGATCGCTTCAAGGAACGATTTATCAAGGGTGTTTGCAGTATGATGCAGCACACGTTTATAAACCGCCATATGTGCTTCCATTGTATGCGGGCGAAGCGAATGAGCCATCATAATGTTATCAACATTATCATTCGGGCCTTTTACTCGGTCATAAAGTTTCTTAAGCTTACCTGTTGCTTCTGCATATGGAATAGTTTTTATCCAGGTCATTTATTTCCCTTTTATATATTTATATTTAAACCCTACTACAGGAACAAGAAATTGGCAAACGTGGTTAGTTATCTTTCAAAAAATTAAGTAGTTTTCTTGTGTTGCTACATTCTGTTATGTTGCCGTGCCAGACGGCGTAGAGCGGCATGGGTTCTACGGTCCAGTCTGGTAGGACATGGACGAGGCGGCCGTCGGCTAGTTCGTCTTCGATCAGCCAGCGCGCGGCGGTTGATATACCGAGACCGTACAAAGCGAATTTGACCATGGCTTCGGCGGAGTTGGCGCTGATATTGCCTTTCAGTTCCATATTAAAGGTTTTTCCGTCTTTAGAAAAAGAGCGCATGCCTGGAAGCATGTCATGTTTGATCCAATTCCAGCCGATAAGATCTTCGGGTGTTTTGGGAACGGGATGCCTTGCATAATATTCTGGAGAACAGGCAAGGGTTCTTTCCTTTAACGCTACTTTACGAGCGTTTAATGCACTGTCGGGGAGGGAACCCATTCTAAAGGCAAGATCAATGCCGTCTGCGGTAAGATCAAGACGATTATCGGAATAAAGCACGTGCATTTCTATACCGGGATTTTGTTTGCTGAAATCGGCAATTTGTTTGGTGATAACATCGCTGGTCATAGAAAGCGGTAGCGTGATGTTGAGTTTTCCTGTTGCCATGTTATGGCCGCTGACATTCTGAATGCCGAGTTCTGCCTGATCAAGCATTACTGTGGCGTGGTTAAAAAGAATTTCACCTTCTGCCGTTTTTGAAAGCTTGCGGGTTGAGCGGTAAAGAAGGGTAGTACCTAATCTTTCTTCTAGCTGTGAGATTTGATAGCTGACAACTGACGGGGAAAGCTGAAGCGATTTAGCCGCAGCGCGAAACGAGCCACGCTTTACAGTTTCAGCGAATATGGCCATTGCTTTTAGATCATCAATCATAGGGCACCTGTATATTATTATGTTAGCAGATAGAACAATATAAACTAATTGTCCTATCTAATCAAAGTAAAAACACGGTGTTATAGTGAAGTCAAGATAAACAGAAGGGTATTTATCATGACTATATTATTTGCAATTGCGTTATATGCGTTTTCTATGTCAATAACACCGGGGCCGGCTAATCTGGTTGTGCTATCGACTAGCGTTAATCACGGGTTTTTAAAAACGGTGCCATTTGTATCCGGCGCGACATTTGGTGCGACGGTGATTATGATTATAGTTGGAATGGGGCTTGGCAAAATTCTTAGTGAGGATAGTTTATTCTTCACGGTGTTCAGTTATTTGGGTGCAGCTTTTATAGTATATCTAGGCATTAAAATATTATTATCTTCATGCGATATAAACCTAGGCCAGCAAAAGCAGCTCGCGCCGGGTTTTTTAAAAGGCATCATTCTAGCGTGGTTAAACCCAAAATCCTGGATCGCCATACTGGCCGGGATCAGCGCCTTTGGTGTCGCGGGTAATTATCAAGAGCTACCGACTTATATTATAACTTATATCTCAGTCGCTTACCTATGCATGTTGGTATGGGCTTTCGCTGGTTCTAAAATAGCGCGGTTTCTAAAAAATTGCCGCAATTTAAGAATTTTTAATTTGACTATGGGAGCAGCACTGATACTGATTGCAGGATATATAATTAGCTTTTAATAATTAATGGGTCTTGAGCCTGGGTATTTTAATGTCACTTTTTATTCCAATGTTTATTTATGCCTTTTCGATGGCAATAACACCGGGACCAAATAACCTGATCGCACTAACGACGGGCGTGAATTATGGTTTTCGACGTGCCATGCCCTTTACATTCGGGGTTGTTGTCGGCTTTAACATAATGCTCTCTGTCGTTGGCTTCGGTTTTGGTGAAATGATTGCCACAAGCGACAGGCTGATGGAATTTTTGGGATATATCGGTGTCGGTTTTATTGTTTATATGGGTTATAAAACCATGACGGCACCAACGGAAATTACCACAAAAGAAGATAGCAGTGCCGGATTTATCCACGGCGTTATGTTCCAGTGGGTTAATCCCAAAGCGTGGACGGCCTGCCTGGGCGGTATCGCCGCCTTTAACATTGCCGGAAATGTTAATGGTATTTTGCTTTATATCGCTATCTCTATTTTTGTTGTGCTTTTCAGTGTTGGTCTGTGGGCCTATGCGGGTTCAAAAATTACTAAATTTTTAGAAGATCAAAGAAACCACCGTATTTTTAATATTGTAATGGGCGGAAGTTTGATGCTTGTAGGTGTTTATATTTTATTTATGGATAAAGTCACATGATTGCTTTTATCATTGCCACATGCGCTTATTCATTTTCCATGTCGATCACACCGGGGCCGACCAATATTATTATGATGACCACCGGGGTTAATCACGGTTTTAGAAGCACGATTGCATTTGCCAGTGGTGCGGCGTTTGGCTTTACAATATTTATGATTGTTGTCGCGCTTGGTTTTGGGTCCATACTTTCTCAGAATGCTCAGGTGATGGAATATATGGGCTATGTGGGGGCGGTTATGATTAGTTATATGGGTTATAAAATTGCTTTTTCAAAAGGTAATATGGAAGTGGAAGATACCAAACGGCCCGGCTTTATTCATGGCGCGGTTCTTCAGTGGGTTAATCCAAAGTCCTGGATTGCGTGTATTGCGGGTGTCAGCGCCTTTAATCTTGGCGCATCTGGAGAACGGCTTGCCGTTTATTCAATATTTTATATAATTGTTGGATATGCCTGCGTGCTTGTATGGGGATATGGTGGGGCAAAAATAAGTCACTTTTTAAAAGCAGAGAATAACTTACGTATTTTTAATTTTGTAATGGGCGGATCACTTGTTATCGTCGCGCTTTATTTGGCATTTATGGATAAGTGATGAAGGAAATTAAAGCAGCAATGATCGGACTTGGCAGTGTTAATAAAAACCTGCTGCGTATTCTTAGTGATAAAGCCGACATTCTTAGCGGAAAATATGGCTTGAGCTTTAAGATTGTTGTTGTTGCCGATAGCAGTGGTGTGGCCGTAAATGAAGACGGTTTTGATATGCTATCCCTTGTGGACCATAAGCAAAATGGTAACTCAGTCAGCGGCCTAGCGGGTTATACGCATGCGAGTGCCTGTGACGCCGTGACGTCAACTGCTCTTGATATTATCTTTGAGGCATCACCAGTTGATTTTGAAACGGGCGGTGAGGGGCTTGAGTTAGCGCGAGCTGCGCTTTCAAAGGGTATATCAGTGGTGCTGGCCAATAAAGGGCCGGTGGTAAAAGCCCATAGCGAGCTTCGCTCACTAGCGCGTGAAAATGGCGCAGGCTTTAAATATTCGGCAACCGTGTGCGGCGGGCTTCCGGTATTAAATATTGGTGAGCGAGATTTGATTGCGGGAAATATTTCCAAGCTTAGCGGTGTGTTTAATGGCACGAGCAATTTTATTTTTGATGCGCTGGCAAATGGCATGAGCTTTGATGATGCCATAATTGAGGCGCAGAATGTGGGCGCGGCAGAAGCGGACCCATCACTTGATACAGGTGGATGGGACGCGGCGTTCAAGCTACTTATCATCGCTAACAGTATACTTGACGCAAATATTGAACTTGGGGATATTGATGTTGAGGGAATCGAGGATATTACGCCTGAGATGTTAGCGGCGGAAAGTTCAGCCGGTAACATAATCAAACTAGTCGCCAGCTTTGAAGACGGAAATTATAGCGTAAAGCCAGCCGTGGTTTCAAAAGACACATTTCTTGGTTCCTGTAGCGGCTGGGAAATGGGCATAGAAATCCACAGTGACATCTACGGCATCAGCTATCACAAATTATACGAAAAAGAACCCGTACCAACGGCAGCAAGCATGATGCGTGACGCGGTTAATATATTTGCGGACTAGATTTTCCCAATTTCGATAAAAGTTTCCTTTTTTATTTACTTTGCATTTAGCTTTTCACTGTAATGTGGCTTTTTAAATGTTGGAGTTTTAATTTTGTTAGATAGTCTTTATCGGGGGACCAATCGTGATATGGCTTCGCAAGCGCAAATATTTGCGCTTTGTGAACTTCTTTGGAATGATGAAATGCTTCATTCGGCCTTGCTCCGTGTGGGGGTAAAGGGCTATTTTGACATGGATGAATATCTTCATGTTCATAAGATGATTACCGAATATTGGCAGGCGACAGGGGGCGATATATATCTTGGGGATTTATTTCTTGCTGAAGCGATTGTGCGCAAAGTTACTACGGACGAATTTTCTTGTATCGAATGTAAAGAAAGCATCGATTTTATTAAAAAACATAGACCACATCGTCATGATGATGGTAGTCTCGTTCATAATGTTGCAGCGTCCGTTGATGAAATACTTGAGCTAATCATTGATCTACAATCAATGGTCGGCGTAAGGGAATTTTGTGATCAGGCTGAAACGGCTTACGATATGGGAGACCGTGAAAAAATTGAACGCGTTCAATCCAAAGAAAATTATCTGGCCGAGAGGTACCGACGTAAAAAAGGGTATATGGATAAATTAGGGTATAACGAAGCTTTTACTGTGCTGCGTGATTTGCTCGGCGGGGAATATAAAAAAGAGCTCAACAGTGACCGTCTTAAGGCCCGTATTGAACAGGGACTTCAGTTCTGGAATTACTAGAGTAATTATCTTATCAGATTTAAGCGGAAA
>JABIPV010000137.1 GCA_018699075.1 Kordiimonadaceae bacterium
CCAATTGTCAAACCCGCGAAAGTAGGTATCCATCTGGCTTTGGTTTATCCTCAACGATACTTGGAATGGACTCCCGCCTTAGGGGAAGTGACGACTGGTGGGAGGTGTTTTCAAATATTTGACTCTCTAGAAAATTAAGCTCATTATATTGGACTAATCTGATAGTTTAGGATCTTTATTGAACAAATTAATACTTATTATGTTAATGCTAACGTGTTCTATTCATTCGGAATCTTTTGCGGCTGATGTGGTTAAGGTGTCTGACCCTATTGCAGATGCAAGACACGCTGTAAAAATGGGAGATTACAGCCTTCATTATTATATTTCTGGCTACTCGGGGACGGGTCGCAATTACTTTGGTATTTTTTGTTCTGCCAGTTACGAAGTGATTGATCAATATTTGAATAAATCGTCTAACCAAGTGTTTTCAAATTTTCTTGAGAATGAGAAAAAAACTGAATTATTAAAGTCAGACGATTATTGGGTAATTTATAATCGTACCATTATTTCAGATGAAAGTTTTCCGCTGATAGGGTCATGTTATGATACGTTATATTTTCGTAGCAAGAATTTCCCCTCTAACTATGAGAGAATGATGTGAATATGGGACCTATTTGAAGTCCAATCAAAAGTCATACCCGCGCAGGCGGGTATCCATCTGGCATTGGTTTATACTCATTGATACTTGGTATGGACTCCCGCCTTCGCGGGAGTGACGGATTGGTTTCAGTAGAAACGTTTGATGATTTGTAATTACTTTGACATAGATCATTTTAATTATATATTAGTTATTATAATAACAAGTACATTCAAAATGCGAAGTTTATTTTTTATGACGTTAAGCCGCCGGAAAAAATGTATTTGGACGTATTAAGTATATAATTTAAAATTTAACTAGAGATAATTTATATGTTCTGTGTAAAAGCGTGGTTTTATTTATTAATTGTATTATTGCCCTTCGCGGCGCATGCACAATCAGAACATTATAAAACTGAAGGTGAGATTACAATTCAGATTAATCCATCCCTGACCATTGGTTCTGTTGTTCAAGCAGCTATGGGGATTTCGCCAGATAATCTGGTGGCTAGCTCAAAAGAAAATTATGCCAATGCTTTATCGAACCGTTCGTCTAGCCTTTTTGCAGATACGCCTGAATTATCTTTTAAACATCAAAATGATAATCTGATTTCAAATCAAGGATTGCAAGAATGGGAATCATCACTTGATATGCCATTATGGATGCCAGGGCAGAAATCTGCGGGCCGGTTAAAGGCGCGCATGTATGAACGTGAAACCGCGGCTTTTCGCAAATTATCAATTTTGCAAATCACAGGGCAAGTTCGGGAACTTTTATGGGAACTAAAGTTAGCTGATGCCGTCTTATTACAAAGCCGTGAAAACCTACTTATCGCGGAAGCCTTAAATAATGATATTCAAAAACGTATTGCTGCTGGAAATTTACCACGTAGGAATAGCATTTTAGGTACAAAAGAAGTTATGAACCGTAAGATGGAAATGGTTGATGCAGAGGCAGAATATATTCACGTTGCAAAAAGATACGAAAGTATTACGGGCCTTGTTGAAATACCAGATGATATTGAAGAAGTAATTTATGCATCAGCAGAAAATGAAGATGAGGCGATTGATAAAGCCCCGATCATCGAATTTGCCCGCGCAAAGGTAGAATTCATGCGCGCCGAATTTAAAGAAGCAAACAGCAGTTGGAGCAGTTCACCAAAATTATCTGTAGGCGTTAAACGAGAAAGAGGGTCTTTTCTTGATCGCAATATTGATTCAGTGGGTATCGGGCTTTCCTTACCGTTCGGGGCGACGTCGCATACCACTTCAAAGCGCGCCGAAGCCTCGATGGCACTGGCACAGGCAGAGAGAGAATTACAGCTTACTAAGCGTGATTATAGGCTTGAGTTACATGAAGCGGAACATGATTTGGAAATATGTGAAATTCAGTTGCCGTATATGAAATCACATTTTGAGCTGTCACAAGAAAATTTACGTCTGAGCCAAAAGGCTTTTAACATGGGGGAAAGTGATTTATTGGACTTGATTAAAATACAAGAACAATACGTGCTGTCCTCTGCGCAAAATAATAAAAAAATAATTGAATGTAAGCGTGCTATCGCGCGACAAAATCAAGTTCAAGGAGTAATGGTGCAATGATGATGTCCTCAAAAAGATTTTTTCTTAATATATTAATTGGAACTTTCGTTCTTGGAACGTCTTTTTCTTATGCACAATCACCCTTAAAACTCAATCAATCACAAATTTCGGATATGGGCATTGAAGTGATAAACCCTGCGTCCGTTTCATCAGTGTGGAGCCAAAATTATCCTGCGCAGATTAGAATTCCCAACGCGCAAATTCGAGTGATCAATTCAATGTTATCCGGACTTGTGAATGTTTTATATGTGGCAGAAGGTGATGAAGTTATAAAGGGGCAAAAACTGGCAGAAATTTCAAGCCAAGATTATTTGCAAGCACAACAAAGTTTTCTCAATGCTCTATCAAGCCAAACTTTAATAAGCCGTAATCATACAAGAAATTTAGAATTAATGAATGAAGGGATTATTTCAGAAAAGAATTTTGGAGCTAGCCAGTCCGATTTGCAAGCCGCAGAAGCAGAACTTTCTAGCACACGCCAAGCTTTGTTATTTTCCGGAATGAGCGAAGGACAAGTCGCAGAGCTTCAAAATTCACGTATATTGAATAAAACAATGGTGATTAGTGCACCTTTTGATGGTGTAGTGTTAAAGCAGACGGCACTTACCGGGCAACATCTTGATGAAATGAGCTCGCTTTATCAAGTGGGGCAGCTCAACCCTTTATGGGTGGAAATACATGTGCCTTATCATTTGGCATCTAGCATACAAGTAGGAAATAAAATCAGGATAGAAGGAAGTAATGAAATAAGTACGATCATTACTATTGGCCGTATGGTCCATGAAGAAGACCAAGGCATTATTGTCCGGGGAATACTTGAAAAATCAACAGATCAATTTATGCCCGGGCAGTTTGTTAATGTAACCATTGAACAAAAAACGGAGCAAAGTGCTCTATTTCGTATTCCGCTGGGATCTATTATACGCGATGGAAATGACGCAATACTCTTTAAGAAAATGGCCGATGGGTTTTCGCTGATAAATGCACAAATAATAGCTGATGAAGGTCAGTCGTTGGTGGTCGCCGCGCCGATAAACGTACGTGATGAAATCGCGTTCAAAGGGCTCGCGACCCTAAAAGGTATGTTAGAAGGATTAGGGAGTGAGGAGTAATGCTCAAAAAGCTCATTCAATTCTCGCTTACGCAAAGACTGATTATTTTACTTTTTTCAACATTAATCGTTGCTGGTGGTTGGGTATCATTTAATGATACGCCCATTGATGCATATCCTGATGTTTCAACGACGCAAGTTAAAATAATTTTAAAAGCGCCGGGGATGACCCCGGAAGAAATTGAACAACGGATCACGGCCCTTATAGAGGTCGAGATGCTTGGCCTTCCGCAACAAAGTATGTTGCGTTCGGTTTCGAAGTATGCGCTGACGGACATCACAATCGATTTTGAAGAAGGCACAGATATTTACTGGGCCAGACAGCAAGTTTCAGAACGCTTAAATGGTATAATGGAAGATTTGCCAGCAGGAATTTCGGGCGGGATTGCGCCGATGACGACGCCTTTGGGTGAGATGTTTATGTTCACCATTGAAGGCGATAGTCTGACACTGATGGAAAAAAGGTCATTACTTGATTGGGTTATAAGACCGGCACTACGCGGGGTTCCTGGTGTTGCGGATGTAAATGCATTGGGTGGTCTTGTACGTACTTTTGAAATCGTGCCCAATAATTCTGCACTTCTTGCCCAGGGCATTACCATTGCTGAACTTAAAGAAGCGGTAGAACAAAATAATAAAAACGATGGTGCTGGACGCCTTAATGAAGGGGAAGAAGTACTTCTTGTGCGAACCAGCGGAAGCATCACCGAATTAACCGATATCGAAAAAATCATCGTCAGAGCTCATCCTTTAGAACCGGTCAGGATAGGGGACATTGCACAGGTTCGCATTGGTTCGATTACCCGTTACGGAGGAGTGACCGCCAATGGTAAAGGTGAGGCCGTGGAAGGGCTGGTTCTTAGTTTACGCGGTGCAAACGCCCAAGAAGTAGTATTTGGCATAAATGAAAAACTTGATGAAATTAGTGCCAGTCTGCCCGATGATGTTTTTATCAATGTTTTCTATGATCGGGGTATGCTGATTGATAAAGCCATATCATCCGTATCTCAAGCGCTTGGTGAAGCGATTATACTCGTATTGATATTATTGTTGATTTTTCTTGGTGATATACGTGTGGCGCTCACGGTGGCAATTATCTTACCGCTCGCGGCACTTGCCACTTTTATAATGATGAACCGTGTCGGCATGTCGACAAATTTAATGAGCTTAGGCGGGCTCGCCATAGCTATTGGTATTTTGGTGGATGCGGCGGTGGTGGTGGTTGAAAACATTGTCACATATTTTTCCCATGAAAATAAAGGTAAACATCCCAGATTACATTTAATTTACCGTGCGGTATCCGAGGTATCACTTCCTGTAACTGCAGGGATGTTGATCATTATCATTGTGTTTTTACCGCTTTTATCCCTACAAGGATTAGAAGGAAAGCTGTTCTCACCTGTCGCATTGACGATTGTATTTGCCTTAACGTCATCACTTATTTTGTCGCTGACAGTTATTCCAGTTGTGGCCTCTTACCTTCCTGCTAAAACCGGACATACGGAAACAAAATTTGTACAATTCGTTCAAAAACGGTATCTGCCAATTTTAAATTGGTCCCTTGATAATACACGTAAAGTGATGATCTTTTCCGCTGGTTTATTGTTTATTGCATTACTTGTTTATACCCAAGTAGGTAAAACATTTATGCCAACGATGGATGAAGGGGATGTAATATTCCAATCGGAAAAATTGCCGTCGATAACCTTAGAA
>JABIPV010000395.1 GCA_018699075.1 Kordiimonadaceae bacterium
ATAAGGATAATATTTTCGGCTATTCGTTCGCTTAATAATGAAAAAAACTCACGATTTAAATAAGGTCGTCCCCATTTTCGATTGGCGGTATTTAGGTAAAATTCAAAATAGTGATCCCAGTGATGTTCTTGAATGTCATTGGCTTTCAGTATTTCGATCTCAATATTATTTTCAAGTGCTATCCGTCGTTCTTTTGTAATGTTTTTACGTTTTCGAGATGATAACGCTTGTAAAAATTGATTAAATGAGCGGTAATTATTATTTAGCCAATGAAATTGTTGATCTTGACGTAACATAAGCCCATGTGACGTCATGGCGTCAATATCTTCGCCCTGTAAAAAAGTAAAATGGAGTGATGATACACCGCATTTTTGTGCGTGTTCTATCGCACCTTGTAACAAAAATGATTTCGTCGTTTTTAAGGGTGCATCCGGGTGGACCATAAGACGAGGGCTTGTCACAGGGCTAAAAGGAATAGAACACTGTAGCTTTGGGTAATATCGGCCTCCGGAATTTTCATAAGCATTTGCCCATGAATGATCAAACACATACTCCCCTTGGGAGTGGCTTTTAAGATAAAGCGGCATTACGCCGATTACATTATTTTCATCATTCCTAACAATCACATTCTGTGTGTACCATCCTGCCTCTGGGACCGCACATTCACTGTCTTCGAGGGCACTTAAAAACCCATATGAGCAAAATGGGTTTAGCCCTGTTACATCTTGAAAAGCACAAGCATCCCATTCTTCTTTGGAGACATTATGTATAGAGTTGATGATTTCAATTTTCATTATTGTATATTTTATTAATTATGAAATTTCGATTAGCGCATCAATTTCAACAGGTACATTTAAGGGAAGTGCATTTGTACCAACTGCCGAACGGGAATGTTTACCCGCATCCCCAAATACGGCAACCATAAGATCGGAAGCTCCATTTACGATCGCTGGCTGGCCTGGGAAACTATCGGTACAATTAACAAACGCCCCTAATTTCACAATCCGTACTACACGGCCTAAATCACCATCGCAAGCGGCATTAATTTGCGAAATAATATTTATGGCACATAGACGGGCAGCTTTAACAGCATCTTCTGGAGTAACTTCTTGACCCACTTTACCCAGATACGGAAGCTTCCCTTCATTATTGAGCGGTAATTGTCCGGAAACGGAAAGCAGATTGCCCGTTTGAACATAAGTAACATAGTTTGCAACAGGGGCAACGGGAACAGGAAGGGTAATGCCTAGATCATCTAGGTTTTGTTTAGGCGAATTGCTCATTGTATCTCCATTATTGTTTATTAATTTATAATGGAGATTACGATGTTTTTAATGATAATAAAAGCAATTAGATCATTATGTTAAATGATATTTTTTAGGGTTATTTTTACGAGACCTTTTATTTTCGTACATGGCCTTATCAGCAACATTAAAAATATCTTCCATTGAACTGTCTTGATTAATGACAGCAAAACCCATACTTGCACTTGTATGTAAATTAATATCTTCATAATTAAGAGTGATTTTTCTAAGATTATGGCGAATTAGTCCTGCACGATCTTTTGCTTTGTCAATATTACATTTAGTAAGTAAAAGTCCGAATTCATCGCCGGACATACGCGCGGCCGCATCCGTTTTACGGATAGATTGCTCCAGAATAGATCCCACACGCTTGAGCATGGCATCACCGGCGTTATGTCCATATGTATCATTAATGTTTTTAAAGTTATCAAGGTCTATATATACAAAAAGGCTCGCTTCTTGATATCTTTTTGCGCGCGCAATTGCATGGATAATCTCATTCTCAAAACCAAGTCTATTCATAAGGCCCGTAATAAGGTCAGTAGCGGCAATGGATTCAAGATTTGATATCATTTCCTTTTGATCAGCAATCGTTTGCTCTGCTGCGGACGCATAATCAAGGATTTCTGAAAGTGCTTTCCAATTTTGTAATGTTAGACCATCAGCAGACTGATGAAACTTTTTAATCAATTCAGATGCAGCTTCACTTATTTTAAATGTAGAATTCTCAAGTTGAATTTCTCGATTATATTGTATGATATTCATTACGCGTCCTTTTATATAAAAATACTTCAATGATATTTATGCAAAAGATGTGCCAATGGTTAAGGTGTTGATATATATAGGTTAAATATAAATTTTATTTAAGGTTTTAAAAAAAAGGTAAAAGTTACCCTTTTGTTATAGGAAAAATAGCCTTAAGTATGGTTAATTAAAGGTTAATATATCAGTAGTTGCAATAATATGGCTGATCATTAATAATAAATTGACGTCACCTTTAAATAGACAGGAATAGTAGTACAGATGAGCTTGACACGTAGAAAATTCGTAGTAAGTGCCAGTACATTGGCATTTGGAGGACTTTTAAGAGGTCTAACGGATAAAGCCTTTGCTGCTGGCTTTGAAAGTATTACTGGATATGGTTCTTTAATGCCTGATCCGGATAATATCTTTGATTTACCAGAAGGTTTCTCATACAAAATCATATCCGCCCAAGGTGATAAAATGGATGACGGTTATTTGGTCCCAGATATGGCCGATGGGATGGGGTGCTTCCCACTGGAAGGATCACATGTTGCGTTGATACGAAATCATGAAATCAGTTACGGAAGCCGTGATAAACCTATGTCAACTATGCAAAAACCATTGATGCCTTTTGCTTATGACCATTCAGATGAAAATGAACCTCTACCGGGGGGCACGACAACGATTATTTATGATACAGCCACTGGAAAACGGGTTAAAGAATATCTGAGTTTACTTGGTACACTTACGAATTGTGCGGGTGGTACCACACCGTGGGGAAGTTGGCTTAGTTGTGAAGAAAATGTTGCTAGAGCAGGCGAGGGCGGACAAAAAGACCATGGATGGGTTTTTGAAGTGCCGGTTAAGCAAGATAAATTAACAAATATCTTACCGTTGAAAGAAATGGGACGCTTTAACCATGAAGCTGCTGCAGTGGATCCGAAAACAGGTATTGTTTATTTAACAGAAGATCGGCCAAATAGCTTATTCTACAGGTTTATACCAAATCAATATGGTGAACTTAGTAAAGGTGGCAAATTACAAGCACTAGCCATTCAAGGCCAGACGGCAGGATTTGATACACGAAATTGGGACGGTATAAATTTTAAACAAGGCAGTTGGTTACAGGTAAGTTGGATTGATTTGGATGAAATAGATAGTCCTAATGATGACCTACGGGTGCGCGGTCATAATAACGGAGCCGCAATATTTGCAAGAGGCGAAGGGATATTTTGGGGTGATAATGAATTATATTTTTGCTGCACCAGTGGTGGGGAAAAAAATATTGGCCAAATCATGAGGTATAAACCCTCTATAAAAGAAGGTACAGCTGAAGAGAATGCGGATGGCGTTGTTTCTAGTGAACTTCAATTATTTTTTGAATCAGAAGATAAAAGCACTTTTAGCTTCGGAGATAATCTCACAGTTGCACCGAACGGGCACCTTCTTATCTGCGAAGATAATTATGATGATACGAGTGATTATATAAGAGGAATAACACCGGAAGGCGGGCTTTATACATTCGCTAAACTAAACATTGAAAGTGAACCCGCAGGCGTATGTTTCTCCCCTGATGGTGGAACGCTTTTTGTTAATATACAAAGTCCCACTAAGACGCTTGCAATTACGGGGCCTTGGGATAAGTTTTCTTCCTAAAAATTACTCTGATCTTGGAACATTTGAAATAGCTAATGGTTTGTCTAATGACATGCTGGCTTCTATTTTAGCATCGCGTACCATGTTTCTTACGTCGGCGCGTAGTTTGAAAGCATCATAGACAATACCATCTTTTATAGTCCAACGGATGCCGCCAACGCGTTCTACGTCGCCGGTTTCTTCATTTAGTTTTACGGCACCTGTGCCGTACAGTACTTTGAAATTATGTAAAGGGTTTTCATCTACGATGGCAAGATCAGCTTTTTTACCAACTTGAAGACTGCCAATATCTTCTTCCATTTTAAGTTCTTCTGCATTGATGAGTGTGGCGGAACGGATAACTTCCAGCGGATGAAATCCTGCTTCCTGCATCAACTCGAATTCCTGAATATAGCCAAAACCGTAAAGGCTATAAATAAAACCTGTATCGCTACCAACACCGACTTTACCGCCTTTATTTTTATATTCATTCACAAATTGCATCCACAGTTTATAATTTTCGTTCCATTCCACTTCATGTTTAGTGGTCCAGTAAAACCAGTAAGAGCCATGGGCAACCGGGCTAGGGCGATAAAAATCCCACAATGCAGGCATGGTATATTCATCATGCCAAATGGCACGGCTCATACGCATAAGGTCTCGGGATGCTACATAAATAGTGAAGGTAGGGTTTAATGCAAAATCTCGATCGAGCAAGGTTTGCATCACTTCATTCCATTTATCAGAACCCGGCTTGGCCGCTTGTTTCCAAAGTTTTCCGGCTTCGCCGAAGCGATCCATTTCATTGGTATAAATATAATCTGATGGATAATCCTGAATAAGCCTATCTTCAAAAAGAGCTTCAGGAAGACCGTACCAATGTTCCATACTATCCAGTCCACGTGCAGAAGTATCAAGAACATTTGCATGGGTTACATCGGGTTGGGCATGATGCATGGTTGTTTCTAATCCAATTTTTTCGGCTTCATCAAGTGCTGCCCATAGTATTTCCTTAGGGGCACCAAAAAATTTAATGCCGTCACCGCCGTTACTCTTAATTTCACGTACTCGTTTTCTTGCATCTTCGACACTATCAATACCGCCGAAGGTAGGGAATGCGACGATGCGTGGTGCGGTTATTTCATTTCTTTCGCTTTGCTTTTTTAAGCCTACAATTCTTGCGTCACCACCGGACCCTAAACTACGTATTGTCGTAATTCCGTGACCCATTAAAAGTTTAAAAATATATTCCGGTGGAACATTTTGACCAGATTTTAAGGAATGGATATGGGAATGGATATTGATAAAACCAGGCATGATATACTTACCAGTGACATCAATTTCTCTATCACCTTTTGCAGGGCGACGATCAGGATTAATTGGGCGCCCGGGAGTGCCGACCACCTTAATTTGTGTGATGCGGTCATTCTCAATTACTACATCTGCGGGGCCATATGCAGGGGCGCCAGTGCCATCAATTATATATCCTCCGCGCAGGACTAGCCGTTCATATTGACCTTCTCCTTCAGCGCGGTCAGGAACTTCGTTTTCCTGTGACAATAGAAACTGAGTTGATAAAATGAGTGCTGCAATTGAAAAGTTGATTAATTTAAAAAACATCATTTGATTATTTCTGACAATCTACGTATTGATGCTATTTCGCCAGAAGAAGCACGAAAGCTTAAAACAAAATCTATTTTAAGTCGTGTTTATATTGAACCGTATGAACGGGAGGTAAAACAATAATATGAAAGCAGTCGATTTGAGTTTTAATGAAATTAATGGTGGCAGTATAGAAGTTATATGTGCAAAAAAAAATTCAAAAATTAAACCAAAAAAAATTGTTGAAAATATATTAAGAAAAG
>JABIPV010000397.1 GCA_018699075.1 Kordiimonadaceae bacterium
AAACCAATTCCAATAATATAAGGATAAAAAGATGAAAAAAATTGCTGCCTTAATGGCTGGATTAATTATTCTGGGGTTTAGTGCTGTTTCAGCACAAGCAGCCGATACTGTTTATGAGTTACGAACTTACACCACAAATGAGGGTAAACTTGATGATTTAAATGCTCGTTTTCGTGATCATACAATCGGTCTTTTTGAAAAGCACGGTATCTCCTCTGTTGGTTATTGGACGCCGGTAGATACGCCAAATACTTTAATTTACGTGATAAAACATAACAGCAGAGACGCAGCAGCACAGTCGTGGAAAGCATTCATCGAAGACCCTGCATGGGCAGTGGTTGCAAAAGAATCTAATGCAAATGGTGCTATTCTTGCGGTTGCACCTGAATCAGTCTTTATGAATGCAACAGCATATTCATTAGATATGTTGAAATAAATTAAGAGAATTAAAATGACATCAGAAAATAAAACAACCAGACGATCTTTTATTAAAAAAACAGCAATTGCGGCCGCAGGTTTTACAATTGTCCCTAGGCACGTTTTAGGGCAAGGACTAACCGCGCCTAGTGATCAATTAAATATCGCTGTTATCGGCGGTGGGGGTAAAGGGTATAGTGATGCTGTGAATGCTTGGGATAATGGTAACTCAAGAATTTCAGCTATTTGTGATGTTGATTGGAATGAAGCGAAACGCGCTTTTGATAAATTTCCAAATGCCAAAATGTATAAAGATTACCGTAAACTTCTTGATGAAATGAATGATATTGATGCTATTACAGTTTCAACCCCAGACCATACGCATGCGGTTATCGCCCATCAGGCAATGCAACTTAAAAAGCATGTCTATGTTCAAAAGCCACTAACAAACAGTATACATGAATCGCGTGTCTTAACGGAAGCGGCTGAAAAGCATAATATCGTCACCCAAATGGGCAACCAAGGTGCATCAGGTGCCGGGGTTCAGCAAATGATCAAATGGTTTGATGAAGGTATTATTGGTAATGTGAACCAAGTTCATGTGTGGACCAATAGACCTGTGTGGCCGCAAGGTATTAAATCACCAACTGATAAACCCGCAATGCTTGATGGCCTTGCGTGGGATAATTGGGTTGGGCCTGCCAATTGGGTCGATTATCACCCTTTATACCACCCTTTTAAATGGAGGGGCTGGTGGAATTTTGGTACAGGAGCACTTGGCGATATGGCATGTCACCTTATTGATCCACCGTTTAGGGTATTGGGACTTGGCTATCCAACAGAAGTTGAAAGTAGTGTTGGGGCTATGTTCTCAGAAGATTGGTCACCTGATTTCTTACCTGAATCATGCCCGCCTTCTTCACGGACCCAGTTAACATTCCCTGCAAGTGAGAAAAATCCGACTAAACTTAAAATGACGTGGACGGACGGCGGCCTGCGTCCATTCCATCCGGACCTTATTCCCGCGGATCACCCGTTAGGTGATGATAATAGCGCAAACGGTGTGATCATGATGGGGGAAAAGGGCATTATGACTTGTGGTACTTATGCTTATAAGCCAAAGGTATATTTAAATTCAGGTGAACTTATTGAAGGCGGACCGGAAACAGCCGGATCGGCTCCTGCAGAAAATGGTCATCAAGCTTCATGGGTCGCTGCGTGTAAAGCTGGTTATGGAAGCAACGAGCATAAAGCACTTACGTCGTCATTTGATTTTGCGGGTCCTTTAACTGAATCTATTTTGATGGGGAACTTGGCCATTAGGAGTTATGGTCTTAGAGAGGCCGTTGGGGATGGTTTTGAATATCCTGGTCGTAAGAAATTACTTTGGGACGGGCCAAATATGAAAATTACTAATTTCGACCCCGCAAACCAATTTGTCAAAAGAAAATATAGAGAAGGCTGGAGCCTTTAATTTTATTCTTTAAGTAGATTAATAATAACCGGGGACATTTTCTCGGTTATTATGTCTACGCCGTCCGGGTTCGGATGAATTCTGTCTCTTTGGTTTAAGTCTTGAATGCCTGCGACACCGTCTAAGAAAAAGGGGTAGAGGGCTACATTGTGCTTTTCTGCCATGTCAGCAAAAATACTATTGAAATCATTTCCATAAATTTGACCAAGATTTGGTGGGGCCATCATGCCGCCAATCAGTGTGGGTATTTTTTTATCCGTTAGGACTTTGAGCATTTTATCCATATTGCTGCGGGTCACTTTTGGATTAATACCGCGTAGGGCATCGTTGCCCCCTAAAGTCAAAATTACCAGATCAATGTCATTGTAACTGGAAAGGACCCAATCAAGTCTGGCTGAACCGCCTGATGTGGTGTCGCCCGATACTCCGGCATTGATTACTTTTGACGTTAAACCTTTTTCGTTTAACTTTTTTTCCAGCTGTACAGTGAAGCCTTCACCGGGAGCAAGACCGTATCCTGCGGTTAAGCTATCACCGAAAGCCAAAATGGTTTTATTTTCTGCTGCATTTACCGAAAAACAAGAAAATATACCTATCATCGCAATAATCAGGCATTTAATCGCATTTAATTTGCTCAATGCGCTTTGACGTTTTAAATTTATATTGTACAACATAACATTCCTATACCACTTGGACCTTAACGAGTAATAATATGACTAATAACGCAATTCTTGAACTAAAGAATATTCATCTACGCCTTAAAAGCAATGATTTTGAAGTTAAAATCTTAAATGGTATAGATTTTAAAGTTGACGAAGGTAAGGCAGTCGCCATTTTAGGTGCTTCAGGTTCCGGTAAATCAAGCATGATGTCGGTGATGAATGGCCTTGAGCGTCAAACCGAAGGCAGCGTTATGGTCGCAGGCCATGTTCTTGATAAAATGAATGAAGACCAGCTTGCCATGTTCAGACGGGATAATATTGGTATCATATTGCAAGCATTTCACCTTATTCCAACCATGACAGCACTTGAAAATGTAGCCGTTCCTCTCGAACTTGCAGGAATACAGGATGCAGAGAGTATCGCACATAAAATGTTGGTAAAAGTGGGTCTTGACCACAGAATGGACCATTATCCTACTCAGCTTTCCGGCGGTGAACAACAACGTGTTGCTATTGCCCGCGCCATGGCGCCAGAGCCTAAAATACTTTTTGCCGATGAACCAACCGGTAACCTTGATGCGAAAACAGGTCATAATATTATTGAACTGATTTTTTCACTAAAAGAACAAAATGATGCAACTTTGATATTGATTACCCATGATCAGGAGCTTGCACAAAAATGTGACGAAATTATCCATATTGAAGTCGGCCTTATCACAGATAATGATGACGCACATTCAAATGAAAGCAAAAAGGTGGCCGAATAATGATCGCCTTTAAATTCGCCCTTAGAGAAATAAGATTTGCGTTTACACATTTTCGTATCTTTATCGCCTGCTTATTTTTAGGTACAGCTATTATTGCAGCAGTGGGATCGGTAACCGAAAATATTGCGACAAGTTTAGCCCGTGATGCCCGTGTATTTCTCGGCGGCGATATTGAAATAGATACAAACCAACGTCTTCTAAACGAAGAAGAAATGGCCTATATAGCGGAGCGCTCAGAAGAAATATCAATTGTTAGTGAACTAAGGGCTATGGCCCACACAGAAGGATATACGGATAGTAGTCTTATTGAAATTAAGGCCGTCGATAAAGCCTATCCCATGTTTGGGGAACTGTTGACATCTAGCAATTTAACAACAGAAGAATTATTTGAATTTAAAGATGGCCAGTGGGGTGCTGTCGCGTCGGACGCAATTGCAGTGCGTCTTGGGCGTGGTGTTGGTGATAATCTAAATATAGGTGACGTACTTTATAAGATTAGAGGCATAACTGTAAAAGAGCCGGATAGTTCAAATGCCGGCTTTCAATTGGCACCGACTATTCTTGTATCATCAGACAGTATGCCCGATACGGGGCTTATTATTGAAGGTAGCCTCGTTGATTATAATTATCGTTTAAGACTTCCTGTAGGCTCAGATTCAAAAGTATTTGCGGATGTTATTAAAGAAGATTTTCCCGATTCAGAGTGGCGGGTACGAGATAAAAGTAGCGGTGGCGGAAGCACACAACGATTCATTGACCGTATGGGTCAATTTATGACTTTGGTTGGTTTAACGGCACTTCTTGTGGGTGGTGTTGGAGTGAGTAATGCAGTGCATGGATATTTAAATTCAAAA
>JABIPV010000146.1 GCA_018699075.1 Kordiimonadaceae bacterium
GCATATATTTTCTCCAGTGTTGATTATTTTATAATTTTGGTTTTACAGCCAATTTAAAAACTTATCTACTAAATTGATTGAAGACACATATTTATATTTTTTTATGGTCCACCCGTTGACCTTATAATAAACCGTACTTACATTAGGTTTGAGAAATATGATGAATATATTAAACCAACGATCAAGTGAAATATTCCGCCAAATTGTCGACGCCTATATTATGACAGGCGAACCGGTAGGATCACGCACGCTTTCAAAAAAAATTCAAATACCTCTTTACCCTGCGTCAGTACGCAACGTCATGGCAGATCTGGAAGAAAGTGGCCTTATTTATTCTCCCTTCACATCTGCGGGTCGTATTCCAACTGATATTGGACTTCGTTTATTTGTCGATGGAATGCTTGAAGTTGGTAACCTGAGCAAAAAAGAACGTAATAACATTGAAATACAATGTAAAAACACTGGCCAACATATGGAAGATGTTCTTGTAAAAGCAACAAGTATGTTATCAGGGTTATCCCATTGCGCCAGTGTTGTCATGGCACCAAAAAAAGACAGGCCCTTAAAACATATTGAATTCGTAAGATTAGCGCCAGGACGCGCGCTCGTCGTAATGGTCAGCGAAGGGGATGATGTTGAAAATCGTGTTATTGATATTCCTGTTGGCATTACCCCTGCGGCACTGACCCAAGCGGCAAATTATATAAATTCAAAACTACTCGGCCATAGTTTTGAGCAAGCCCGTGCGCAAATAGAACAAGAAATCAATGTCCAAAAAGCCGAACTCGATACTTTAACTCAAAGTATCGTCGCACAGGGCCTCGCTGTATGGAGCGGTATTGACGGGAATTTAGATAATATCTCAAAAGAATCACTTATCGTCAGGGGACAAGCTAACCTCCTTGATGATTTAGATGCAAAACAAGATTTGGAAAGAGTAAGAGTTTTATTCAGTGACCTTGAGCGAAAAAAAGACTTGATTGAGTTACTTGGCCTTGCAAAAAACGCAGACGGAGTAAGAATTTTTATCGGTTCTGAAAATAATCTCTTTTCCCTTTCGGGTTCATCTGTTATCGCTGCACCTTATATGGATGAAAAAAATAATTTACTTGGCGTGATTGGCGTGATAGGCCCCACTAGGCTTAATTACGCACGGATCATTACTATGGTTGATTACACTGCAAAAATTATTGGAAAAATACTGTAATGACTAACAATAAAGAAAATAACGACATTGAAGATCAAGACGTTCCAGAAGAAGAAATCGAAGAACAACTTGAAGCAACTGATGAAGAAAACATCGAAGACGAAGTAACACCGTTAAGTGTTGCTGAAGATCAGATAAACGATCTTCGTGACAAACTGCTTCGCGCTGTTGCCGAAACTGAGAATGTACGTCGGCGTTCTGAAAAAGAAAAAGTGGATGCAGCAAATTATGCGGTGACAAACTTTGCCCGCGATATGCTTGCAATAGGTGACAATTTAAGTCGCGCTCTTGAAAGCATGCCCGAAGATACTGAAGTTCCGGAAAACATTAAAACACTGATTGATGGCGTTGATATGACGCAAAGAGAACTTCTGAATATTTTTGAACGTCATGGTATTCAAAAAGTTGATCCAAAGGGTGATGCCTTTGACCATAATTTGCACCAAGCCATGTTCGAAGCCCCTACGGAAGATCCAAACGGGACGATCATTCAAGTTATGCAAGTAGGTTATAAAATCAAAGAACGCCTACTTCGCCCGGCAATGGTTGGCGTCTCAAAAGGTGGTCCAGAAATAAAAGTTGATACCAAAGCTTAAAGTTAATTTCTAAAGTACAAACAAAAAAGGGATGATCATTAATCATCCCTTTTTTTATATTATATTGATATAATTATGGTTGTTTAGCCAACACTTTTACTGTTGCATCAATAGTGCCCGATTTTTCAAAATTTAATTTCAAGTCAATTTCATCGCCCACGCCATATTTATTAGCCGTATCAAACAACATGATATGATAACCACCTGGCTTTAACTCTGTGCTGCCGCCTGCAGAAACTTCAATTGCTTCTACCTTGCTCATTTTCATTACACCGTCTTTCATAGTGTGTTCGTGCATTTCAACTCTGGGAGAGATAGAAGAACTAAGACTGATTAATTTATCATCTTCATTGCCTTTGTTTTCGATCAAGAAATAAGCGCCACCCGGACGGCCAGCGATAAGTATAGGGCGCGCCCACTCTTTACTAATAACAATGTCCTCATCTTCTGCATTTGCAGCGAAGGGAAGTGAGATTAAAAAAATCAAACTGAATAAGATATTTTTCATGGTTTATACTCGATTAATTATGAATGAATTTATAGTGAGAGCATAAAGCCTTAGCCCGCTTACTACAACAATTTAAAACTGGATTGAGAAAAAAAATAAAAACTTGCCAAAAAAACCTTGCAGTGAAAAAAAACACCCTTATATAAGCACCATGACACAAGCGCAATTATGCGCATAACAATAGATAAATTGATAATACTTTTGCATAGCAAAGGTAGCATTAAAGAGAACGAGGATAGTATGGCTAAAGTTATTGGTATTGACTTAGGAACAACTAATTCATGTGTTTCCATTATGGACGGCGCAAAACCAAAGGTAATTGAAAATGCAGAAGGCGGTCGCACAACCCCTTCCATGGTTGCATTTTTAGAAGATGGTGAAAAACTTGTCGGCATGGCCGCCAAAAGACAAGCCGTCACAAACGCAGAAAACACATTGTTTGCGATCAAGCGTTTGATCGGTCGGTCATTCGATGATCCGGCCACCAAAAAAGATATTGAAATGGTGCCTTATAAAATCATCAAATCAGACACAAATGATGCATGGATTGAAGCGCGCGGCGATAAAATGAGCCCGAGCCAAGTTTCTGCACTTATTTTGCAAAAAATGAAAGAGACTGCCGAACAGTATCTTGGTGAAGAAGTTACGCAAGCCGTAATTACGGTTCCTGCTTACTTTAACGATGCCCAGCGTCAAGCAACAAAAGATGCTGGTAAGATCGCTGGCCTTGAAGTACTGCGCATTATCAACGAACCTACAGCAGCGGCGCTTGCTTACGGCCTTGATAAAAACGACGGCAAAACAATCGCAGTTTATGACCTTGGTGGTGGTACTTTTGACGTATCGATCCTTGAAATCGGCGATGGCGTATTTGAAGTAAAATCAACAAACGGCGATACTTTCCTTGGCGGTGAAGATTTTGATATGCTGCTTGTTGAATATCTTGCTGAAGAATTTAAAAAAGAAAACGGCATTGATCTTAAGAATGACAAAATGGCCCTACAACGTTTGAAAGAAGCAGCTGAGAAAGCCAAAATTGAGCTTTCATCTGCCACTCAAACTGAAATTAACCTGCCATTCATTACAGCAGATGCCTCTGGCCCTAAGCATTTAACATTAAAGCTTACACGCGCTAAACTTGAAGCATTGGTTGCGGGTCTTCTGAAACGTACAGTTAAGCCCTGCGCGGCAGCCCTAAAAGATGCGGGCCTAACAGCCGCAGAAATTGACGAGGTTGTTCTTGTCGGTGGTATGACGCGTATGCCAAAAGTTGTTGAAACAGTTAAAGAATTCTTTGGCAAAGACCCTCATCAAGGTGTTAACCCAGATGAAGTCGTTGCCATGGGTGCTGCTATTCAGGCGGGTGTTCTTCAAGGCGACGTTAAAGACGTTCTTCTTCTTGATGTGACACCGCTTTCACTTGGTATTGAAACACTCGGTGGTGCGTTCACACGTTTGATCGATCGCAACACAACAATCCCAACAAAGAAATCACAAACTTTCTCAACGGCAGAGGATAATCAATCTGCTGTAACTATTCGGGTGTTCCAAGGTGAGCGTGAAATGGCCGCCGATAATAAAATTCTTGGTCAGTTTGACCTTGTCGGCATTCCTGCAGCGGCACGTGGCATTCCACAAATTGAAGTGACATTTGATATTGATGCAAACGGTATCGTTAACGTTTCTGCCAAAGATAAAGGCACAGGCAAAGAACACGCCATTCGCATTCAAGCATCAGGTGGACTAAGCGATTCAGATATTGAAGATATGATCAAGCAAGCCGAAGCGAATGCAGAAGATGATAAAAAACGTCGCGAAATGGTTGATGCGAAGAATAAGGCAGAATCACTTTCACATACCGTTGAAGGCCAGCTTAAAGAACATAGCGATAAACTAGAAGAAGGCGATAAAGAAGCTATAGAAGACGCCATTAAATCAGTAAAAGAAGCGCTGGAAAGCGAAGACCTTGAAGCAATTACTGGTGCAACCGGCACTCTTGAACAAGCAGCAATGAAGCTTGGTGAAGTAGTTTATAAAGATCAGGCCGATGGCGAAGCAGATGGTGGCGACGCCGCAGATGCAGACGCCGCAGCAAGTGAAGCTGAAGATGATAATGATGATATTGTCGATGCTGACTTTGAAGAAGTTGAAGACGACAAAAAATAATTGAAAGCAATTTCAATTATGGTTTTACCGAATTTTGATTGCGCCGCTTTAATTTCGAGTGGCGCAATCATTATAACAGAAGGTTTATTGGGTAGTTAAATGTCAAAACAAGATTATTACGAAACTTTAGGCGTTGATCGCTCAGACGATGCAAAAGCTTTGAAATCGGCATACCGTAAGCTTGCAATGCAATATCATCCTGATAAAAACCCCGGCAACCAAGAAGCAGAAGAAAAATTTAAAGAAGTTAGTGAAGCTTATGACATTTTAAAAGATGATCAAAAGCGTGCTGCTTATGACCAATATGGCCATCGTGCATTCGAAAATGG
The DNA here is from genome assembly GCA_018699075.1 of Kordiimonadaceae bacterium. Lineage (GTDB taxonomy): Bacteria > Pseudomonadota > Alphaproteobacteria > Sphingomonadales > Emcibacteraceae > Pseudemcibacter. Next base: position 4,807 of record JABIPV010000146.1, read on the forward strand.
TGGCATGGGCGGCAGTGGCGGCGGAGGCTTTCATGGGTTTGAATCTTCAGGTTTTTCAGATATTTTTGAAGACTTATTCGGAATGGGTGGCGGAGGACGTAGAAGAGATCCCAATGCCGCAACACGAGGGGCTGATCTTCGGTATAATTTAACCATTACGCTTGAAAATGCCTTCCACGGTAAATCGGAGCAAATTACAATCCCAACAACAATTGCCTGTGATACATGTGAAGGTGTTGGCGCTAAAGACGGTTCAAAACCAAGCGCCTGTACATCATGTAATGGTGTCGGCAAAGTAAGAAGCCAACAAGGTTTCTTCATGGTTGAAAGAACTTGCCCGGCTTGTCAAGGCAAAGGGCTAGTGATTGAAAACCCATGTGATGATTGTCATGGTAGTGGCAAAAAGAATAAGAACAAGACCCTTGATGTTAAAATCCCCGCCGGTGTTGAAGAAGGCACTCGCATAAGACTTAACGGTGAAGGCAAAGTAGGAACAAGAGGTGGTCAAAGTGGCGATTTATATATCTTTATTGATATTGAGTATCATCCTATTTTCCAAAGAGACGGCTCAACCGTTTATTGTGAAGTTCCAATTCCCATGACGACGGCCACACTTGGTGGCACAATTGAAGTACCGACTGTCGGCGGGGAAAAAGCGACTGTGAAAATTACGCCAGGTACATCAACAGGAAAAAGATTTAGCATTCATAGAAAAGGTATGCCTATTTTAAACGAAAATCAATTCGGTGATATGGTTATTCAGACAATTGTGGAAACGCCCGTTAATTTGAATAAAAAACAAAAATCCCTACTTAGAGCATTTGCAGAAGAATGTGGTGATGAAGTA
>JABIPV010000326.1 GCA_018699075.1 Kordiimonadaceae bacterium
TTCTGCTTGGGGACTAAAGCCATATGTGACAAGTTTTCTGTCTGTTATCTTTCCAATTAATACCTGCACTTCGGGATGATCAATACACATGGCTGTGAAACCATAAAAAGGTATATTTTCGACAAAAATTTTAAAGGCTTCTTTTGCGTTTTCAAAATCACCGTAAAAATCTAAATGCTCTGGATCAATATTAGTAACGATCGCCACGGTTGAGGGTAATTTTATAAAAGTACCGTCACTTTCATCCGCCTCCACGACCATCCAATCCCCTTCGCCTAACCTCGCGTTGGTTCCGTAGGCATTAATAATCCCCCCATTAATCACCGTGGGGTCATAATGTGCTTCATCAAGAATTGCAGAAACCATAGTAGTGGTAGTAGTTTTACCGTGGGTACCTGCAACAGAGATACACCATTTAAGGCGCATGAGTTCCGCCAACATTTCCGAGCGCCTGATAAGAGGCATATTCAGCGCCCGTGCGGCAACTACTTCTGAGTTATCGGATTTAATGGCCGTTGAGACGACAATGCCCCATGCACCTTCTAAGTTCTCGGATTTTTGTCCAATAAAGACTTTAATTCCTAAAGCACGCAAACGCTGAACATTCGCATTTTCCGAAATATCACTGCCTTGTATTTTATACCCAAAATTATGCATAACTTCCGCTATACCGCTCATGCCTATGCCGCCTATACCAACAAAATGCAATGTTCCGATATTTACCGGATGTCCAATATTATTTGATCCAATCACTTTATTCATCTTTTGGCTTTTAATCCTTCGGTTTCTTCTAGGTCATTAATATTATTTATTTTCACTATCTCTTTATTACCCTTAACGAGTGCAAGCCGCTCTACCAAATCTGCTAAGTCTTTCGCCGCATAGGGTTTGCCAATTTTTCTAGCAAACTCTGCCGCCTGCCAAACTTCATTAGGATGCCGTGCCATACGCTGCAATATTTTAGCAAGCGTCTTAGCATCAAATTCATGATTCTGATAAAGCCACGCACCACCAGCAGTGACTAATTCTTTTACATTGGCCATCTGATGATTATCTGTTGCATGAGGATACGGCACCAAAATTCCCGGACGACCTGCTGCCGTCATTTCAGAAACCGTTGATGCCCCGGCACGTCCAATAACAAGATGCGACCAACGCAAACAATTGGGGATGTCATCAATGAAAGTTGTAAGTTCAACGGCAATTTTTGTGTCTGCGTATAATTCCCGCACAGCTTCGATATCTTCTTCTCTACATTGCTGAGTAATTTGCAATCTTCGTTGCGATGCTCTGGGAAGTGTTGAAATGGCTTGTGGCACCACTTCACTAAAAATTTTTGCCCCCTGGCTACCGCCAATGACCAAAATTCTAAATATTCGATCATCCCCTAATGTGGGATAATATAAGTCACCTATTTCAACAATTTCTTTTCGTACTGGGTTTCCTGTTACGGCCACAAAATTATAATTATGCCATTTTGCTTGAAGGGTTTTTTCAAAGGATAATGCCACCGCATCAACCGAGCCAGCTAAATATCTATTCACTCTTCCTAGAACAGCATTCTGTTCATGTAAACAAGTTGGGATGTTCATGGATATTGCCGCTCTTATGGTCGGAAACGAAGGATAACCACCAAAACCGATTACCGCACCAGGGTTAATCATTTTTAATAGTGATCGCGCTTCAAAAATCCCAGAAATAATTTTAGGAATTGAGAAGATTTTACCCAATATTCCTTTACCAGAAAATGAAGCACTTTCGACTTCATATATCTTAATACCTTTAAATAACTTCCTGTATTTAAGGCCGCGCCTATCTGTAATCAATGTAACTCTGTGGCCACGGTCCAGCAATTCTTCCAATAATGCCAGTGCTGGGAACATATGCCCGCCAGTTCCCCCCGCCGCAAGAACGATATGGGAAGTTCTGCGTCTCATTATCGCTCACCCCAACTTAAATTTGTTTGTCCTGACTTATACTGGCTATAACGCCGTGTGAGCGCGAGTATCATTCCCATACCAATCGCAAGAGCAAGCATAGAAGATCCACCATAACTAATAAACGGAAGCGTCATGCCTTTACTGGGTAAAATGGAAAGATTTACGGCTATATTAATGAATGCCTGAATGCCAAATTGTACAAGTAACCCTGCAACAGCGAGAACAGTAAACATGTCTTGTTCTTTCAGCAAATTGACGATACCTCGAATAACAATTACTGCAAATATTCCAATGATCAGTAAACATATAACCACACCAAATTCTTCACCCGCGACAGCAAAAATATAATCTGAATGCGCATCGGGCAGGCGGATTTTTACGACACCTTCCCCAGGTCCTTTACCAAGCAGGCCACCATTTCTAAAGGCATCCATTGCCAAGTCCACTTGATATGTATCACTGCTTTCAGGATAAATAAAACGGTCAATGCGGTCCGCCACATGCGGTATTAATATATATGAAGCAATCAAGCCAACAACTGCCAGTAATGCAAGTCCTCCAACCCATACCCACGCAAGTCCCGCCATAAAGAACTGAACACCCCAGACAACAGACACTAATACCGATTGGCCGAAATCAGGCTGTAATATTAACAACACTATAATGCTCACAAATGAAATCATTGCAATCTTCCAGCCCGGGAAATCAGGCACTCTATGGCTTTCAGATAACATCCAAGCTGTAAAAATAATAAAAGCAGGTTTCATAAACTCGGATGCTTGCAATGTGAAAGAACCAATAGGTATCCAGCGTTTTGCCCCCTTAACTTCTGGCCCTAAAATAGGCGTCAAAATAAGAAGCACAATACACACCGCAAACATAACCACACCTACGCGACGCACCATTATGGGTGACATCAATGATACCGTAAACATCACGCCAATCGACATGAAGAGGAAAATAATTTGTCTTTCAACAAAATGAAAACTCGAAAGGCCAATACGCTCGGCCACTGCTGGGCTCGCGCCAAAAACCAGAATAATACCAATGGTAATCAACAAGGCAATAGACATCAGTAGCCATCGGTCTACAGTCCACCACCAGGTGCTGATAATACTGTTATCTGTACGAGAGAATGTGCTCATTTTATCTCAATTTCAATGTTGCAAGTCCAAACAGCGCAAGAAGTAAGGCAATAATCCAAAAACGAATTACTATCGTAGGCTCTGCCCAGCCTTTCTTTTCGTAATGATGATGAATAGGCGCCATGCGGAAAACACGCTTCCCTGTCATTTTAAAAGACAACACTTGTACAATCACAGAAACGGTTTCGAGAACAAATAATCCGCCAACGATAGCCAACACAATTTCATGTTTAGTAATTACACTGACAGCCCCAAGAGCGCCGCCAAGAGCAAGGCTTCCCGTATCGCCCATAAATATCATCGCTGGTGGTGCATTAAACCAAAGAAACCCAAGTCCAGCACCAATGATTGCCGCAAGAAATACTGCAAGTTCACCCGTACCAACCACATACGTTAAATTTAGGTATTCTGCAAAAACCATATTTCCAACTAAATAAGCGATAATTGCAAATGTCCCAGAAGCGATAATTACCGGCATGATCGCAAGACCATCAAGACCATCAGTTAAGTTCACACTATTAGACGCCCCTACTAATACAAACATTGAAAAAGGGATCATAAACCATCCAAGATCAATAAACGTATCTTTCAGAAAAGGAAGGGCCAAAAGCTGCCCAAGGTCACTACCTGCTTCATCCATTATTATCAGAGCAGCGCCAAGAGAGACAACGACCTCTAAGAGTAATTTCACGCGTCCTGAGACGCCTGCAGAACTTGACCTAGTGATCTTTGCGTAATCATCTAAGAACCCTATAAATCCAAATCCTGTCGTCACCAGCAAACAAGCCCACACATATTGGTTTGTCAAATCCGCCCATAACAATGTTCCAGAACTTAACCCCAAAAGGATAAGAAATCCGCCCATGGTAGGGGTTCCTTGTTTAGTTAAAATATGGCTTTCAGGACCATCATCGCGTATGGGTTGACCCTTTTTTTGTCTTGTTTTGAGCATGACAATAACTTTTGGCCCGAATAAAAAACTAATTATAAAAGCAGTAAACAA
>JABIPV010000370.1 GCA_018699075.1 Kordiimonadaceae bacterium
GCAATAAAAATTGGCATTTTGCGACCGTCCAGTTTATTAAGCACAGACATGGAAGCATATTTAGAGCTATCGCGGCCAAAATAATCATAATATTGCGGATCAGCGTCATGATTTAAAATATCTGTATCATAAACGGAACCAGATGCTAGGATCGCACCATTAACGCCATCATTTTCAATTTGGTATTCTTCTTCGAATATGTAACTGGCGACATGCTGCGCACCTGCGGAATGACCAAACAGGAATATTTTACGAACATCACCGGTTTTTACTTTGTCTGGATTATCCCTTAACCATTTTAACTGTAAGGCAAGGTCAATAGTGCCGGTTGGCCATTTAAATTCCGGTGCTAACCTATATGTCATGACCACACTGGTGATGCCTTTTTTGGCAAAATAATATCCTACATTTGCATACATAGCTTTATCGCCTGCGACGAATGACCCGCCATGTAAGAAAATTAAAATCGGTGACTTGGTTTTCGGTATGTTTTTGGGTTCATAAAGATCAAACCCTTGTTTGTTATCAGGGCCATATTTTAAATCCCGTGTGACTTTAACATTGGAATTGTCAGCCGCATTCCATAAAGGTTCAAATCGGCCAAGAGAATTACTCACACTAATTGATTTTCCTTCGGCACGGATTTGCTCCGTTATGCTCTGACCAACGGCGAAGTTAAGGCTAATAAAATAGGTAGCAAATAAGATGATCAAACTTTGTTTCATATTCATGTCTATTTGGTTTTATCACTATTTTCATATTGTTTAAGGATCGACGGGTGAAGTCCTTTTTTCACTTCTTCAAAGGATTTCTTTTTAATTTTGCGTCTTAAATATTTTGATTGTTCCAGAGGATCTTTTTTCCCTTTGACTAATTTAAATAAAATCAAGCCGACGAAAATTCCCCTAGTTCCGGTGATAAATAATTTGAGAGTGGGGGCTAAATTTGAATATATTACATGATCTGGAAGTACTTCTAAATCTCGCCAAACAATATCGCGACTGATTATAAGGTCTTGATATTGCAAGTAGACCTTCTGAAAAATATAAGTCATATAAAAATCATAACATATCCAAAATATACTAAGAATAACAATAAGATATTTTAGAGTGACCATATCCAGAAGGCGGCTGACGAACCGTTCATGAAAACATATCATAATGAAAAAATAAGCGGAGATGGAACCAGCCCATGTATAAAAGAATTCAAAATTTTGACTGATTTCTCTATAGCCAGAATTTTCAATTATCCCCGGCAAAATTAGGGATGGAAGAAGCAATACGATTAATAGTATCATTACTTGAGCAAAATTAAGTCCATACTCTTTTAACTGATCATTCATTTAGGGGCCCTGTAATTATTTTGCTGTGATTGATTAAATAAATAGAATTATCAAACCTAATCTTTAATGTTGGCATTTGAGCATTATTAATTAAAGTGAGTGTGAAGTAAATATAAGGATTTAATTTATGGAATTTGATCAAGAATTATATGGTTATGTATTAGATAAAGCAAAGTCATTTGAAGAAAGTTTAGACAGTCGTCCTGTGTCGCCTTCTAGTGATAGTGTAAAAGCGCTAGAATATTTTGAAGAACCCTTAAGTGCATCGGGAAGTGATGCCAAAAGCGTGATTAAAATGTTGCATGATGTTGGTGAGCCAGGTGTAGTGTCTTCACGTGGTGGTCGGTATTATGGCTTTGTCACGGGCGGCGCGCTTCCTGTGTCGGTGGCAGCTAATTGGACGGCAGGTCTTTGGGATCAAAATGGCGGACCGATGGTTTGTAGCCCAACATCGGCTAAATTGGAAGAAGTGTCGGGGTCTTGGGTGCTAGAACTTCTTGATCTTCCAAATAGTTCGGGTTTTGGTTTTGTAACTGGTGCGACCATGGCGGGGTTTACGGCGTTATCCGTAGCACGTCATAAAATTTGTCAAAATCTCGGCTATGACCTTAAAGCAGACGGTATTATAAATGCCCCGAAAATTCGTTTTGTCATGTCAGAAGAAATTCACCCAACAAATATAATTGCCCTGCAATATATGGGCTACGGTAAGAATGAATTTGAATTTATTCCTTGTGATGAACTGGGACGCATTAATGTCGATAAAATTCCGCCCCTTGATGATCACACTATCGTTTTATTACAGGCGGGCAATGTTAACAGCGGTGCTTTTGATCCTTATGATGAAGTTTGCGATCTGGCAGAAGGGACTGGCGCCTGGGTCCATGTGGATGCGGCCTTTGGCGGTTGGGTGCGGGCTTCGAAAAGTAAAGCCTATTTGGCCAAGGGCATGGAACGCGCTGATAGTTGGAGTGTCGATTGCCATAAATGGCTAAATGTACCCTATGATAGCGCTATATCAATTTGTCGGGATAAGCGCGCCATGCAAGAAACTTTTGGTATTCGCGCCAGTTACCTTGTGGAAGGGAATATGCGTGAAGGAAGTCATTTTACACCGGAACTTTCCCGCCGCGCCCGTGGAATTGAAATTTGGGCCGCGCTTAAATTTCTAGGTAAGGACGGGGTAGGTGATATTATTGACCGTACTTGTAGCCATGCGGTTCATTTTGCGTCGGAATTAGAAAAAATGGGTTTTGAAATTCTTAATGATGTGGTGATTAATCAGGTTGTAGCGACAATGGATGATGAAAGCAAATTAGATAGGTTTATCCAGCGGGTACAAGAAAGCGGCAAAACATGGTTTGGCC
>JABIPV010000163.1 GCA_018699075.1 Kordiimonadaceae bacterium
ACATGGTAACCAACACCGCCCACATCAACAATGCACCAGTCCTCACCGACTGAATCCAGTATGCCTCTTAATTTGGCTATCACTAACGTGTCCCCTTCATAATAATTTGGGCTCCTGCTCGATTTGAGCCGCCACCTGCTTTTTGCAAAGCATCACTTAACCGACCGTGTGCCCCGCCACTATGGGCATGGCATATGGCCACGGCGAGTGCATCCCCTGCATCTTCACCATTAATTTTTACCCCCGGAAGCAATATTCCGAGCATTGCTTTTACCTGTTCTTTGCCCGCATGTCCTGCTCCAACCACTGATTTCTTAATGTGGTTTGGTGAATATTCAGCGACAGGCAGTCCAGCTAAAGCTGGCACCAACAAAGAAATTCCCCTCGCTTGCCCTAATTTAAGCGTTGAGTTAGGGTTTTTATTGACGAACGTTTCTTCAACTGCGGCCGATATAGGTTCCCAATCTGTGACGACCTGGGTTAGGCCGTCATATAATTGTACCAAACGCTCCGCAAGCGATAAGGCATTATCGGTCTTAACAATACCGTTTGCCACATGAATAAGTCGTGATCCTTCAACGTCTATAATGCCCCACCCGGTTTTTCGAAGACCGGGGTCAAACCCAATTAAACGTTGACGTTTTACACTCACGCGCCGAGCTTCTCCATTACTGCATCAGGAATTTCATAATTACCGTAAACACTTTGAACGTCGTCCAATTCTTCTAATGCATCAATCATTTTCATTAATTTCGTTGCGCCGTCCAGATCTAGTTCAATTGTATTTTGTGCTTTCCAAATAAGTTTTGCAGAGCTTGGTTCTGCCCCAGTAGTTTCAGTTAGGGCCGTTGAGACGTTGTTGAGTTCTTCCATAGCACAAATAATTTCATGATTATTATCATCCGTCTCCACGTTCTCGGCGCCTGCTTCCAAGGCCATTTCGAACATATCATCTGCGGAAATTTCACTTTCTTCAAAAGTAATTTCACCGACATGATCAAATTGATAAGAAACACTGCCGCCCTCGCCCATATTACCGCCATTTTTTGCAAATGCAGTACGAATATCTGTGGCTGCACGGTTACGGTTATCGGTTAAACTTTCAACGATAATTGCTGTACCGCCAGGGCCGAAACCTTCGTAGCGAATTTCATCATAGTTGGCACTATCGCTTGCTTCGGATTTACTTATCGCACGGGTGATATTATCTTTTGGCATACTTAAAGAGCGGGCATTCTGCATGGCTAAACGAAGACGAGAATTTGAGTCTGGATCAGGTCCACCCATTTTCGCTGCGACGGTAATTTCTTTGGATAATTTACTGAATAAACCGGAACGTTTTTTATCTTGAGCACCTTTTCTGTGCTGAATATTTTTAAACTTTGAATGGCCTGCCATCTTCTTCTCTTTTCAATACCCATAAAAAGGGCTTATTAAGTGCTAAATTGATATACCAACCCTTGATAAACCAACCAATAACGTTTGTGAATAGTTTTTACGAAATATCAGGAAAAGTTTCTTTAAGACGTGCGCCCATTCTGATCGGCTCGATACGTGTTGCAAGACCCGTCTTATTATCGGATTCCACATAAATACCACATAATGTGCCTTCTCCAAGTGCCGGGGCAAAACGATTTCCGCGTACTTTTTTAAGGAATCTATTGATAGGTTCAACCTTATCCATCCCTATTACACTATTATAATCACCACACATTCCCGCATCGGTTTGATAGGCCGTGCCACCATCAAAAATTTGCGCATCTGCCGTCGGAATATGGCAATGAGTACCCACAACACATGAGACGCGGCCATCAAGATACTGCCCCATTGCCATTTTTTCTGAAGTGGCTTCTGCATGAACATCTACAAGAATAAAATCTACTGTTGACCCAAGGCGGTGTTTTTTAAGTTCTTCATCAACGCTGCGAAATGGATCATCAAGTGGGTCCATAAAGACCCTACCCATTACATTAATCACCAATGTTCGCCGCCCACGTTTATCTTCGACAACCACAGAGCCCTTACCAGGAGTGCCCGTTGGGAAGTTAATTGGCCTAATAAGACGAGGTTCATTATTGATATAGCTTTTAATGTCTTTTTGATCCCAGATATGATTACCTGTGGAAATCACATCAATGCCTTGTTCAAAAAGTTCATCTGAAATTTTGCCTGTAATGCCAAATCCAGCCGCAGCATTTTCACCATTAACTATTATTGCATCCGGTTTTAGCTTTTCACTAATTTCGGGTAGTTTTTCTGCTACTATTTTGCGACCACTGCGGCCTAAAATATCACCTAGATATATTATTTTCACTTAACCAACCCTGTATGTTGTTTTTTCTGTTACCACCATATCCAACTTTTGATCATGTTCTTCCGTTGGAACAGCGTCAACCTTTTGTCCATCGTAAGCTACACCAATTGTAATTAGATTTGGATTATTTTTCCTTAAAGCCTCAATGGTACGGTCATAATATCCCCCGCCATAACCAATTCGTGCTCCTTTTAAATCAAACGCCAATAGAGGCACGATGATGATTTCCGGAATAACAAATGCTTCTGATGATTGTTTTGTTGCAAAAGGACCATCAATTAAAGCAGATTTCATATCCCAGCTTTGAAACTCTAGTGGGCTGTCTTTTGCTTTTATGCTTGGTAGCGCAATGGGGAAAAATGCCGCGTGTAATACTTTTAATATCGTAAGCGCATCAAGTTCGCTTTTGATTGGATAATAGCCGGCCACCGTTTTCACCACCGATAAATCACCATCAAGTTCTGGTAACATAATAATTTGTGCTGCGATCATTCGCGCAGCCATGCCATCATCATTTACGGATAATTGATCTCGTTTTTCCATGGCATTTTGGCGAAGATTATTTTTTACTGACATTATTATTCTTTTAGATATTACAAAATTAAAGTGCGGGACCATTTTGCCGTGACTTGTTGTGTATCCTCAGAACCTAATAGTATAGGTGGGCACCACATAAAAAGACCACGGTCCAGTCAGAGGCAGCTCCCAATAGAGAATTATCGCCCCGGGGATAAAATAAGGCACGAACAGAACAGAACCCGCTATCCCCTATGTAAAACTTATTGAGGCAATCGGCAACGAGAACTTTTCTTATTTATGATTTAAACTTCTAGGTTACGGGCAAGTTCTTCGATTCTGAGCACGGCTTTACCCATTGCAACATCCATTCTTTTCACTTCTGCTTCCGACGCGGCATTTGATGGTAATTCACCACCATTGGCATCATGAAGTTCATCGGCGATCATAATTGCTGTCATCAATAAAAGGCGTGCGTCACCAACAGGGCCCATGCGATCAACAAGTGATTGTGCCCTTTCCTCAATATAATCAGCCAACATACCCAGACGTTCTTCCCCCCCATCCTGACAAGCAAGGTGATGTTCTTGATTATTAAATGATACTGTGACTTGTCCCATAAAACTACCCTATTTTAATGTGAATTTTGATTTGAAATTAAGACATCCAA
>JABIPV010000149.1 GCA_018699075.1 Kordiimonadaceae bacterium
AGCTTGCTGTAACTGAGGCGTAAGCACCAGTGTTTGGGATTGTCTTATGTCAAGGCGTGGCGTTATTGCCATTTATATTTTCCCGTTACAAACTAAAGTTTTCACCTAAATAAACGCGTTTAACGTCATCGTTTTTAACAATTTCTTCCGGCGTACCTGACATCAATACTTGGCCGTCATGAATGATGTATGCGCGGTCAATAATGTCCAGTGTCTCACGAACATTGTGATCGGTAATCAAAACGCCAATATCTCTATCTTTTAAGTGAGAAACTAAATTTCGGATATCTGATATGGCAATAGGATCAATCCCGGCAAAAGGTTCGTCAAGCAACATATAGGATGGGCCTGATGCAAGGGCTCGTGCTATTTCAACACGCCTTCTCTCACCACCAGATAAAGCTAGGGCTTGGGCTTGTCTTATATGTTGAATGGAAAACTCATCCAGTAAGTTTTCAAGTTTTTCGCTACGATTAGTTGGGTTTTGTTCACAAATCTCTAGTACAGACCATATGTTTTCTTCAACAGTCATGCCACGAAAAATTGAAGCCTCTTGAGGTAAATAACCTATACCTAACCTAGCACGTCGATACATAGGCATATGGGTTATGTCATGCGCATCCAGAAGAATTCTTCCTGAATCAGGCTTAACCAGTCCTACCATTGTATAAAAGCTTGTTGTTTTTCCGGCACCATTTGGGCCAAGCAAACCTACAACTTCGCCTTTGCGAATTTGCATTGAAACACCGCGTAACACTGTTTTCTTGCGGTACTTTTTTTCAACAGAGTCAACAACTAATCCTTGATCCATTGAAGGGGATGTTTGTAAAGTGTCCGATGTTGCTAGCTTTATTATTTTTTCCATCTTTATTATTTTACTCTAATAAACCTTAATAATCAGTAATTAAAATGATTATCTTGTTGTTTTTCTCTAATTTGTGGGAGGTGTGAATTGGCCGCTCACTCTTTCAGATGGCGTTCCACCTTCTACACGCCCTCCGTCCATCGTTATTTGACCCGTGGTTAAGTTTACTTGAAGTCGCGGGCTTTTTATTTGTCCGTCAGCATTGTTAAATTCAACATTGCCGCCCAGTGTTATGATTTTTTCTGCAAAGTCATAAACGCCCCATGTGCTTCTAATTGTTTCTGTTTTTGATGTCATTACAACATTTCCGGATGCATCAAGTCTAGAAATAGATGATGAATTGTTTTCTTCTCTGTCACCTTGATAAAAAACGGTAATGCGGTCAGATACTAAGGACATATCAGACTGGGAAACAACGACATTTCCCGTGAAAAGCGCAATATTTTCTTTTTGTTTTACTTCTAATCTATCAGCGCTTATATCCACTGGATTTTCTACTTGATGATCTTTAAGTGCCGATACCTGAGCAACTGCGGTGCTACATAATATCAGGCTGCTCATCATGATTAGTGTTTTAAGTGTGCTTTTTAAAAAACTTTGGATAGAAATGTAATTCAATTACTATTCCCTTCTAAGGAAGTTTGTTCATTTTGATTGAAAATATTAAGAGGCTTATTTGGATCAAAACTAATCTTCACATTACCTTCTAAAGTTATAATCTCTTGCTCTACTTTGGCATCAAATGTGTTGGCACTAAAACGTCCGAAAGGCGCAATGCCTGTCACGCCATTTTTTCCTGATGCGGTTTTATCATGTATAAAAAAAGTGGCTTCTGTGGCGCGCAACAAAAACCCTGTTTCTGATATAATGGTTATCTCTCCGCCAAGATCCATAATTTGGGTTCCTGTGTTTAAAGTTCCCTGATTGGCGAGGATTTCTATAGCATCCCCAGCCGGCAATGACATTTGGGCAATTAAGTCTGTAAAAAAGTAATCTGTGTTTTCATTTTCTTCGCGGTACGCCGATGCCGCAGAAATATTTACTGGTCTATTATTGCTGTCAATATCTACATAGCTAGGTTTGATGAGTTTTGCTTTTTCATCACGCTGTTCCAAACGGTCAATAGAAAGGGTGAAGCTGCTTTCCCGAGAGGAAAATATTGGATACAGAATAAGCGATAATAACGCAAACAATGTTAAGGCAGGAAGGGCTTTTTTAAGTTGTGCAGCGCGATTTATTTGCCGTTCATTCTCATCGAATGACACTGTTTCGTTTGAATGTAATATTTGGTCAGGATGATCGGTCACTGTCTATTTATTCCACTCTCTTTGTAAAAGTTATGCTGACTTTGCAGTGCTAAAGAGCAAAAGTGGCAAAATCAAGGAGTATCCACTGACTATATATTAAATGTAATGCTTATCGGTGAGAGCTTCAAGGGTAAAAGGCAAGTTTATTGTGCAAAATTAGCTGTGGGCAAATATATCTGTGTCTTGCCAGCCAGCAAGGTCGAGTGCGCATCTTGTTGGTAAAAAATCAAAGCATTTTTGTGCGAGTTCAGTTCTGCCAGAAGTTTCAAGCATTTCATTGAGTTTATCCATCATTTTATGGAGATAGTAAACGTCAGAAGCTGCGTATTCCAGCTGTGCATCGCTTAATTGGTCAGCCCCCCAATTTGAACTTTGTTGTTGCTTGGACATGTCAATATTGAGAAGTTCACGGCTAAGATCTTTTAGCCCGTGTCTATCGGTATAAGTGCGGACAAGTTTTGAGGCTATCTTGGTGCAATAAACTGGGGATACATCTGCATTTAAGTATTTTTTCAGGATCGCTACATCAAAACGGGCAAAATGGAATATTTTTATGATGTTTTGGTCTTCGAGTAACTTTACAAGGTTTGGGGCTTCTGTCTGACCCGCGGCAATTTGCACGAGATGGGCATTTCCATCACCGGAAGAAAGTTGTACCAAGCATAGACGGTCTCTATGATTATTAAGCCCCATAGCTTCCGTATCAATGGCCACGGCGCCAGAAAATGAAATGTCGCTACTTAAGTCGCCTTTGTGGAGTGTGATCGTCATATTTATCGCCTTTATAAAATTACTTAACCCTATGTATATTTGTAAAAATAGATCAGGGCAATATAGAAGTTATTTATTGTTTTCAAATTAAGTCTTTATATTGCTGATTGATTTGGTGAATTTCATCTCTTATACTCTCTTTTTTAAATTACAAAATAGGGATATAAAATGAAATCATATAAGTCATTAAGCGGCATTATGGCTGCTTGTATATTAGGTGCAACGGGTGTGGCATCTGTGTCAGCTCAGCAAGTGTTTGAAGGAAATTCTGCTGTTGCACCTGCATACGCAGGACAAACAAGAGCGCCTCTCGCACCAAGAAGTACTGGTTATGTGGTTTCGGATTTTGTGACAGGCTTGCATCGTCCTTGGGCAATGGCCCATATGCCGAACGGGAATATGCTTGTGACGGAAGTTCCGGGAAGACTTAGAATAGTTGGTGCAGATGGTTCCGTATCTGATCCTATTAAAGGGGTGCCAGCTTTACGTCCGTTTGGTTCTCGTGGATTAAATGACGTTATTCTTGACCCAGATTTTGAAAATAACCGTATGATTTATTTTGCTTATCATGCCATGCCAGATGGGATGGAGAGCGATAATTCAGATGATGCGTATAAAAAATCAATGGCCGACATGGCCGAATGGAATAAACTTTCCCGTGAAGAAAAAGGTGCTAACCCATTTGGTGTATGGCGTGTTTCTAGTGCACGACTTTCAAAAGATGGTAAAAGTATTGATAGAGTAAAGACGATTATTGATACGACACCAAGTCGTATGGCATTTGATGAGGACGGAAAACTTCTTTTAACAACACAGCGTAAAAGTCCTATGGGACATCAGGACTTAACGGGTACTGCAGGTATGATTTTACGTCTAAATAAAGATGGCTCAGTGCCAAATGATAATCCTTTTGTTGGTGTCGAAGGGGTTAACCCAATGGCGTATGTAACAGGGCTTCGCAATTCAAATAGTCTTGCATTAAATCCAACTACAAATGAATTTTGGGCTGCTGATCAAGCTGGCGATGCTGGTGATGAAGTGAATGTCATTGAAGCCGGTAAAGATTATGGTTGGCCGGAAGTTTCTTATGGTCGAATGGGCGGCACAAAACCAATTGGTACTGGCTTAACCGTTAAGGAAGGCACAGAACAGCCCATATATTATTGGAGTCCCGTAGCAATGGCGCCTTCATCCATGACGTTTTATCATGGTGATAACTTCCCTGATTGGAAAGGTAATCTATTTTTGACAGGACTATCTTCAATGCATCTTTCAAGATTAGTGCTCTCAGGAGACAATGTGATTGGTGAGGAAAGGTTACTTGATGAACCAGGACATCGTTTGCGCCATGTTAGCCAAGGTAATGACGGTAATATCTATGTAATTCAAGATATGCCGATGACAAAAATTCTTAAAATAACTCCAAAAGAATAGATTATTAAATTGTAGCGCTATATTTTTCGACCCGGTTTCTGCCATTTTCTTTCGCAAGATATAGCGCTTCATCTGCTCTTTGAATGAGTGTATCTAACTCTTCATCAAAGTTTTCTGTATAATCCATGCTGACAAATCCGATGCTAATAGTTGGATTTATTTCGTCATTCCCTTCTAAAACAACGGTTTCTTCGACAGCTAACCTAAATTCATTTAAAGCTTTAATGGCTTGCTCGGGATTAATGTCTAATCCTATGAATGCAAATTCCTCACCGCCAACACGGGCAAGGATATCTGATACCCTGCATCGTTTAGATAGTCCTTGTGCAACAGCTTTTAGAACTTTATCGCCTGCATTGTGACCCCAAGTGTCATTTATTCTTTTAAAAAAATCAATATCCATCATTGCGACAACGATGCCTAATTCTTGGCGTACAGCATTTTCTTGTAAGGTTTCGCCATTGTTAAAAAAGCTTCGCCGGTTCGGTAGCCCCGTTAAGAAATCGTTGGAAGCAATATCATGAAGTTCATTTATATGTTCAACTAAATTTATATTTTGATGGATGCGACAGAAGAACTCTTCTCTTTGGAAGTTTTTATTAAGAAAATCATTTCCCCCGGACTTTAGGAAACGCCCGGATAGTTTGTCATTTTCTTTCGCAGACATTCCAATTATGGAAATATTCCAGTCTGGATAAGTTCGTCTAATTTCTTTGGTTAAACCTATTCCGTCCATTTCGGGCATCATAAAGTCAGTAATAACGAGACTTATATCTTGATTGGATTCTAATGTTACTAGGGCCTCTTCACCACTCGAAGCCTTCATAACATCAAAGTTATAACGGCTTAATAAATTAGAAATAAACCTTTGTGCTGTTTTACTATCATCCACGTAAAGTATTTTGGTTGTCGCGTTTTTGATGAAGCGGTTTAACATATTTACAAGATTAGAAATGCTGGTGGTGTTATCTTTAAGTACGAAGTCAACAACGGGTTTAGAAAATACCTTTTTGTGGAGTTTTTCCTCCATCATTGAAGAGAACACAAATATGGGAACTTTATATCCAACGACGAGGTCTATTATTTCACCATTTGGAGCATCCGGTAAATTTATATCGAGCACTGCAATGTCGAAATCGTATTTATTTAATTCTAATATTTTTTGCGCATCTGCCATCGTATAAGCAGTGATGACAATACTATCTTCGATATGGGTCTCAATGTTTTTCTGAATTATAGAAGAGAAGAGTTTAGAATCTTCGACAGATAAAATATATTTCATTACGAATTCTCTTAAAAAGGAACCCCATGAGAAAAAGTATCCATCATAATATTTTCTAAAAAGTTAATAAATAAAAAATTAATTTTAATCTTTTATTTACAAGACTTTATACTAAAATATTCTTTTTTATTTGGTATTTATTAAATTTGAGAGATAAATATTACTTTGAATCTTCATTGATTGGAATAAATATCGCTTCCTAAAAATAGATATGCCATTAGTATATATATTAGTATATTCCAATGAATTTATTATTCTAAAAAAGTGATAAAATAAGAAAGGTATTCATCGTGATAAAGACACTTTCCAATATTTTGATTTCAGCATTAATCATGGTGGGGTTATTATTTGTCTCATCCTGTGATCAGCCACAAGAGCAAGGGACTGCACAGCAATCGATGACGGATATTCCCCCTAATATTATCTATATTCTCGCAGATGATTTAGGGTATGCGGAGCTCGGGTCTTATGGTCAGGAAAAAATAATGACACCTTCGCTGGATCAAATGGCCAGTGAAGGAATGCGTTTTACTCAACATTATGCAGGTAGTACGGTTTGCGCGCCGTCACGGTCTGTATTAATGACTGGTCAAGATACCGGACGGACTTATGTTCGGGGAAATATGAGAAGTGGAGAGGGTGTTGGTTCCGGCCAAACTAATATTAAAGCCGATACTAGAACCTTAGGCGCGATGCTTCAAGAACAGGGCTATAAAACGGCTGTCATAGGTAAATGGGGCTTAGGGAGTTTAGGGGGCGTTGGTCATCCAAACAAAATGGGCTTTGATCATTTTTATGGGTATCTAGATCAGCGGGCCGCTCATAATTACTATCCAGAATATTTATGGCGTAATACGGAAAAAATTGACCTGCGAAATCCACCTATGCCGCGTCCTGCTTCATTCGAAGGCGATATTAATGATATCAATAATTATGCAGAATTTAAAGGGCCAGATTATGCCGGTGATTTAATCGGTGATGAAGTAATCAGCTTTATAAAAGAAAATAAAGATCAGCCATTTTTTGTCTTTTATGCCTTAACGGTTCCCCATGCGGCATTACAAGTTCCGGATGAGGAACTTGTGCAATATGAGGGTAAATTTGAGGAAGAGCCTTATATGATGGAACGCGGCTATTATCCACATATTAGGCCACGCTCTGCACATGCAGCACAAATAACTCGCATGGATCGCCGTGTTGGTCAGATCATGGATTTGCTTAAAGAAAATAATTTGGATGAAAATACCATTGTTATATTCACCAGTGATAATGGTCCCGCCGTAGAAGGGGGAATGGATCAGGAGTTTTTTGATGGCAACGGTATATATCGTGGTGTAAAACGTGATCTATATGAAGGGGGTATCAGGGTGCCGATGATTGCGCGGTGGCCGGGGAAAATAGAGCAAAACTCAACATCAGATCATGTGTCTGCATTTTGGGATGTGATGGCAACATTCGCTGATATATCATCCGGTGAAGAATCAGAGACTTCACACGGAATATCATTCTTACCTGCGTTAACGGGCAATGGTGAACAAGGCACGCACGAAAGTCTTTATTGGGAATTTCATGAGGGCCCAGGTAAGCAAGCCGTTCGTATGGGAAAATGGAAAGGCATAAGATTGGATGTTAGAAATGACCAAATGGGACCAATTGAGCTTTACAATCTAGAAGATGACCCTTCTGAAACCATCAATATTGCGGCAGAACATCCTGAAATTATTAAGAAAATTGATGATATAATGGACAATCGTGAACGTTCAGAATTTGATGCGTGGAATTTTGAGTGAAGTGATTTTGAGTTTGACGATTAGCACTTTTGGGTGGATGAAAAAAACATTGAAAAAAATAATGTAATCGATTACATTGTCACATTGATTATGATTTATTAAAGAGAATAAACAGATAATGACATTAGATATTATTATATTTGGCGGAGTTGGTGATTTATCGTTGCGAAAGTTATTGCCATCGCTTTACTATCTTTATAAGGACGGAAACCTAGAACAAGAGAGCCGAATATTATGTGTTTCTCGGAAGAAAAATTCTCGTCAAGAATTTTTAGATATCGTAGGTGATAAATTACAAAAATATGTAAGTCAAGATTACGATGCTGAAGCCTGGAAAGGATTTAGCAGTATCCTTTCTTATATTGATATTGATGTTAGTTCTTCTGATGATTGGTATAAATTAGGTGGTTTTTTAAATATATCTTCCTCTGATAATGATAAGAAAATTGTTTATTATCTTTCTGTTATGCCGAGTTTATTTGCACCTGTTTGTCGTCAACTCGCGGCAAATAATTTAAACCCTTCTTATTCACGCGTCGTCGTGGAAAAACCGCTTGGTGAAGATTTTGCCACTGCATTGGAAGTTAATGAGGTACTTCGTGTAAGTTTCCAAGAAAAGCAAATTTATCGCATTGATCATTATTTAGGTAAAGAGGCTGTGCAAAACATCATGTATTTGCGCTTCGGCAATTATATGATGGATGCGTTATGGAATAAAAAACATATTGAAAGTGTTAATATTACGGTTGCTGAAACTGTAGGTGTAGAGAGGAGAATTGCTTTTTTAGATCACGTTGGAACCTTAAGAGACATGGTGCAAAATCATTTAATGCAGCTTTTAACTTTGGTTGCTATGGATGCGCCGGAAAGTCTTGATGCAGATAATGTCCGCGATGAGAAATGTAAAGTAATAAAAGAACTTAGACCTATTACTGCAAAAAATTCAAGAGAGAATACGATTAGAGCACAATATACATCAGGATCAATACATGGCAGTGATGTGCTTAGTTATCAGGAGGAATTATCGAGATCCGATGTGGATTGTGATGGTGATGGGGAAACATTTGTATTTATTAAGGCGAATATTGATAATGAGCGTTGGGAAGGTGTGCCGTTTAATCTTAAAACTGGAAAACGATTGGCCGGCAGGTTTGCAGAAATACGAATTAAATTTAAAGCATCCGAAGTAAATCTTTTTAATTCTGATAAGAAAAATGAAATTATTATTAATATTCAACCTGATTTAACGGTTTCATTTGATATGATTATGAAAAAAATGTTGGGCGATACTACCCAGTATAGCGCTCATCAATATAATATGGATTTATCTCAAGGTGCGTACCGTGTGGTCAGGGTTCCAAAGGATTACGAGAAGCTTATTTTTGAAGTGATCAAGGGCAATCAAACATATTTTGTTCGCGATGATGAGATTTTGGCTTCATGGAAATGGATCGATGGCATCCGTAAAGCATGGGCAGAGACAGACCAAGAGGTGCGAGAATATCAAGCGGGCTCAATGGGCCCTCAATTAGATTAAGAAAATAAGATGAAGAAAATTACAGAAAATATATTTGAGAGTCGTGAAGAATTAGTCTCGGATCTTTGTGCTGAAATAATAAGTAAATTATCACAATCAATTGATGAAAGACAAAAAGCGTCAATGTTACTGTCTGGCGGTTCAACGCCTGGCCCTTTATATGACCTTATGTCCAAACAGGAAATGAATTGGAAGAATGTCTACTTTAGCGTAACTGATGAACGGTGGTTGGAAACCAACCATCAGGATAGCAACGAAAGGCTTGTTCGTGCCACTTTGCTGCAAAACAAAGCGGCGTCTGCAAATTATG
>JABIPV010000068.1 GCA_018699075.1 Kordiimonadaceae bacterium
GTAGCTATTTAAGAATTTAATTTAAAGGGAAAGATGTTTAAAATAAATAATGTATATTTATTAGTGTCTTAATGGTGCACCCGGCGCGATTCGAACGCGCGACCTCTGCCTTCGGAGGGCAGCGCTCTATCCAGCTGAGCTACGGGTGCATATTTAGGTTGAGGGCGCAGACTACTTAATATTGTTTATAAAGGCAATGGACATTTCATAAAAAACCCCCGCCTAGATAAGCGAGGGTTTTCATTGAATATACTTATAATTTAAAGGCCGTCGGCGTGCCCTTCAAGATAGCTTGCAACGCCATCAGCTGAGGCTGTCATGCCGTCGTCGCCTTTGTTCCAACCTGCTGGGCAAACTTCGCCGTGCTCTTCATGGAACTGTAGTGCTTCAACCATGCGGATGCTTTCATCAACATTACGTCCTAGCGGTAAATCATTAATTACATAGTGGCGAATATTGCCAGCTTTGTCGATTAAGAATGAACCGCGTAGCGCAACGCCCGCGCCTTCAATTAATACGCCATAATCAGTGCTTATTTGTTTTGTAAGATCGGCCACCAAAGGAAAGTTTATTTTGCCTATGCCGCCGTCATTTGGTGACGTATTACGCCAAGCATAATGGGAAAATTGTGAATCGACACTGACGCCGAGTACTTTTGTTCCAAGAGCTTTGAATTTATCCATGCGGTTGCTAAAGGCAATAATTTCAGAAGGGCACACAAATGTGAAATCAAGTGGATAGAAGAAAATAAGACCACAATCGCCATCTAAATAATCATGAAGGTTAATTTCTTTAATTTCGTCGTTTTCCATGACGGTTTGTGCAGTAAAATCTGGGGCTCTTTGGCCGATGAGTGATGACATTTCGGGTCTCCGTTTTTCATTATTTGGGGTTTAATTGTAATTTAGAATAATTATAAAATACTCATCTTACTGATTGGCTGTCAAGAGGTTCCTTGTTAAAAGTTTATGGTTAATGTTAAGGTTAAAATTGCTTAGAAAAAAATAATTATTATGAAAATGAAGAATGAACAATAACTCAATAAATTTTCTACCTGAATTTGCTGAAGTGGAATATTTAACTGCACGCGATGGGGTTAGGTTAAGAGTGGGTTTCTTCCCATCATTTGGTGATGCTAAAGCCAGCATATTATTATTAAATGGTCATCGAGAGTTTCTGGAAAAATATACTGAATTTATCGGCAGTTTTCAAAGGCGAGGGTTTAATGTTTATAGTATGGATTATCGCGGGCAGGGGCTTTCAGATAAGCCGTTAGACAATCATAACAAAAGTCACAATCCAGATTTTTCCCTACTTGTTGAAGATATTAATGAATTTATTTCTAGGAAAATTAAAAGCGATACTTTTAACCACCCCTTTTACATGGTTGCTCATTCAATGGGGGCGCAATTAGGATTGAGGTATTTACATGATCATCCTGGTATATTTACTAAAGCAGTGCTTATGTCACCTTTTACTGATTTAAATTATGGCTTAAAATATGTTGGTGGACTTGCAAAAATATTTTTTAAAACAGCTGCATTAATTGGTTTTTCAGAGGCCTTTGCGCCAGGACAGGTGAAGAATAAGGATATGGTTGTTCATCAATATGCTATCGACCAGCTTACGCATGATGAACAACGTTATTATAGTTCCGTGCGCGCGACCGAGCATAACCCTGAATTGTTTTTAGGCGGGGTGACTTTTGGCTGGCTTAAAGGTGCAATTGATAGCATGAACATAATTAAACAATCAGGTTATATGAAAACGATAAAAACGCCAATACTCTGTTTACTTGCGGGGGAAGAAAATGTTGTTGATAATGTTTCGACGCTTAAATTATTGCAACACGTAAAAAACGTATCCATAGAAATTATTGAAAATTCCCGTCATGAAATATACCGTGAAACGGATCAAGTAATCTCTATTCTTTTTGGAAAAATTGATAATTTTTTACTCTAAAAATAATTCATTATTTACTTCACTCAATCTCGCGAATGCGGGTGGTGGCTTCTTTTATTCGGTCATCGAGTTTCCATTTTAGATTAATTCGGATGGCTTCCAGGGAAGTTTGATCGGCTAGGTTTTTGAGCTCTTCTGGGTCGTTTTGGTAATCATAAAGTTCCGCGCCCATAATTCCATCACCATATTCAGTATATCTATAGCGTTGCGTGCGGATTGAATGGCCACGTATCTTTCTGTAGGCATATTGGCCGCTCTCACCTTTTACACGGCTAAGGGTATTTGAATAAGCGTTATCGCGTACTGCTACCATGGGATCATCGAGCATAGATGAAAGGTCTTTACCGGGGAGATATTCTGGCGGCGTTAATCCTGAGAGTTTAGCAAGGGTTGGATAAATATCAACCAGCTCAACGGGGGATGTCGCAACACCGCTTGCTTTTTTCGGGGCGTAAATGATCATTGGTACCCGTGCGGATCCTTCAAAAAGATCACCTTTTTGCCAAAGGTCATGTTGACCGAGTTGATATCCGTGATCAGAAATAAAAACAATGATGGTATTATCCGCAAGGTCCATTTCTTCAAGGCTGTCGATAACACGGCCAACTTGGGCATCCATAAATGAAATTGAGGCATAATATCCCTGAATAATATTTTTACGTTGTTCAATGGTAAGCTTGCGTTGTTCGGGGCGATCAGTGAGAGCAATTCCTGGAATATCGTCGCGGTCATTTTTCGGCATAATATAAGGCTTAATGCTGTCCAGATCATATAAATCATAATACCTTTTAGGCGCGACAAATGGTGTGTGAGGGCGGTAAAAGCCAACACCCATGAAAAAAGGCTTTCCGGTTTTTCCGGGATGATTTCGCTTGATCATATCAATGGCTTCGGATGCAATTTTTCCGTCCGTGTGATCCGTATCTGCACTAATAACAGATTGCCAGCTTAAGACGCCACCATAACTAAGATTATCGAGAGCATTTTGATTGTAGGATTTAATGCCTGTCTCATCCAATTTATCGATGCCAATTGGATTTGACGTTTCGTCCCATGATGCCGGATCATCGGCGCCCGCAGTGCCAATCTGGCCAGGAACGCCTTGATGATATATTTTGCCAACACGACCGGAAAAATAACCCTGATTTTTAAACATTTGCGGCAGGGTTGTGACGTTTGGAATATTATCCCTAAAATGCGGGGTCATGCGGGTGTGGGAACCGTGGGCAATTATGCCAGTTTGATCAGGATATAACCCGGTCATAAAGCTGGAACGACTAGGGGTGCATATGGGGGCTTGATTATAAGCCTTATCAAATAGAACACCTTTTTGGGCCAGTTTATCTATATTAGGGCTTTTAACGATATAATGACCATAAGCACCAAGATCATTATTTAAATCATCGATGGTAAATAGTAATATATTTGGGCGCTCTTGCGCTTGGACACTTACGTAGAAGATCAATGTTAAAATAAGTGCATTAAATATTGTCTTCATTACTTACTCCTATTGGTTTAGTAATCCTATAACTTGTTTATGTAGCCTTTTATCACCGCAAGCAACTACCTGACCACCTTGGTCGGCGGGGCCGCCTTGCCAGTTGGTGATGACGCCGCCAGCGCCCTGAATTATAGGGATTAAGGCTTGAATATCGTAAGGTTCAAGCCCACTTTCAATCACAACATCCATATGTCCAGCCGCAATCATCGCGTAGGCGTAACAATCATAACCATTCCTCATTAATTTTGCGCGCGCAGCTACTCGGTAAAACTTATCAAGTTCTGCTTCATCTTTAAAAAGTTGTAATGGGTCGGTGGTAGAAATGGTTGCTTCGGACATGTCAGCACAAGGACGACAAGTTATTTTTTCACTATTCAATGTGGTGCCTGCTAATGTTCCGATGTAGCGTTCTTTTAAATATGGTTGGTCCAGCAAACCGACAATTGGTTTTATGCCATTATGTAGTGAAACGAGTGTTCCCCATGTTGGGATGCCAGAAATAAAGGCGCGTGTGCCGTCAATGGGATCAATAACCCATGTGAATTTGCTGCCTTTTTGCTCTTTTGCTTGTTCTTCACCGTGAATATTATGATCGGGAAATCGGGTACGGATCAAATCGCGAATGGCTTTTTCAGTATTTTTATCTGCGATTGTAACGGGGTCAAAACTGGTGCCGAGTTTAGGGCCTTTGTTATCAATATGGAGTGGTTTTTTAAAATATTTTAAAGACACAGGTGCCGCAGCATCCGCAATTTCATGCAAAAATTCTGCATATATATTTGTATCGTTGGTCGTCATCGTAAAAATCCACAGTTGGTTTTCTTCTTATAACAGTTAATGTTAATAAGGGGCTATGGATTTTTTAATTTATTTAAACTTTTTGATACTAATTTAAACTTTGCCAATACGCGGTGAACTCGAACTTTTATGGCCAAAGCTTTTATCCAATATTTCGGTGCTATTTTCAGCAAGTTCGATGCTTTGGCTAAGGTAATTTAATATTTTAAGATTATTATTTAATACATGTTGGGCTTCTGGTTTGTTATCATCCATGATTTTAGTGGCACGATAGATAATATCATTGCGGATTTTCTTTAATACGTCCTCAAGTTTATGCCCTTCTGGATTGGCATCAGAAGATAGGAAATGTGTCATTTTAACCTCTTTTCGCTGTTAATTATTCAGTAGAGTATAAAGCGAGTGAGTTAAGGATTTGTAAATTTATAAGGGTGATGATGAGTGAATATAAAAAAACTGGCAGGAATAAAATTCAATGCCAGTTTTTAATGTTTGAAATAAGAACTGTTTCTATTGAA
>JABIPV010000105.1 GCA_018699075.1 Kordiimonadaceae bacterium
ATTGGCGCCGGGATGATGAGGTGGCGTTTATGCTGATGGCAAAATCATGCCACGATATCGACTGGCTTCGTTATGTAATGGATAAGAAAATTACCGCAGTGTCATCTTTCGGGGGACTTCTTCATTTTAAGAAAGAAAATCAGCCTTTAGGAGCAGGAAATAATTGTTTTGATTGTGGGATTGAAGAGACATGTGCCTTTTCAGCAAAGAAAGTTTATCTGGGCGATGAAAATACGCCACGGAAATCAACACCCTATTATCAGGAAGTGATTTCCTTAAATACAGATCCTGATCTAAGAATTGAAGACCTTAAAAACGGTCCATACGCACGCTGTGTTTATGATTGTGATAATAATGTTGTTGATCAGCAAATCGTTAACATCATGTTTGAAGGTGGCTTTACTGCTTCTCATACGATGGTGGGGCTAAGCGAATATGCTGACCGTAAAACCCGTATATTTGGGACAAAAGGCCAAATTGAAGGCGACGGCGAAAATATCAAAGTACATGATTATCTTACTGAAAATGAAACTGAACATGTGGTTCCACCTCATGAAGTTGAAACAGCAATGGATGGTCACGGTGGTGGTGATTATTATATGGTGAAAAATTTTGTTGCCGCAGTTAAAAACCGCGATCAGTCAATGATTTTGGCCGGACCAGATGAAAGCCTGGAAACACATAAAGCCGTTTTTGCCGCCGAAGACGCACGTCATAAGATGAAAGTTAATGTGATTGATTAATCGCTTATCATAGAATTCAATATGGGCTGGGTCATTGCTTTGTCAATATCCAGCCTTTTTTCTTTGAGCATTTCTAATAATGTGATCCATCCTTTAATGTGCGGTTCTAATCTTTGTTCGTCTTTTACGAAGCGGGCGCCGAAAATGGCGTAGGGCGGTAAATAGATCATTTTACAAAGAACCATTGTTTGTTCAATAGGATATAACATTTCGCGAATTGTGTAGCGATTATAACCTTTTGTATTAAAGGCATCCTCCGGCCCACCAGCTGTTAAGGCACAGAAAAAGATTTTATTTTTTAAGAGTAGCCGGTTTTTGTTGTAGGCAAAATCAGCATGCAAAACTCTATCCTGCCATTCCTTTAAGATCGCCGGTGTTGAATACCATTGCAGGGGAAATTGGAAAATAATGATGTCATGTTCGAAAAGTCTCTGCTGTTCTTTTTCAACATTAATCTTAGAATCAGGATATTCAGCGTATAGATCAACAAAGGTTACGCCATCAATATTTTTTGTTTCCTCAACCATCGGCTTATTAATATTTGAAGCTTCGTGGCGTTGATGGGCATATAAAATCAGTATTTTATTCATTTTCAATTTTTTTCCTCGATTTTTAAAGCCTATCAGCAATTGAAATAAGCTTCAATTACATTGTTATTTTGCTTATAAACACTTTCATTGCTTGACTTTTCCTTCATCAAGTACAATTTATCCAATATAGCTTTATTTTAAAAATGGAATTCTAAAAATGTATGACTATGATTTTTTTGTTATTGGCGCGGGCTCTGGCGGTGTACGGGCGAGCAGGATGGCGTCTACTTATGGGGCCAAAGTTGGACTTTGTGAAGATTACCGTGTTGGCGGTACATGCGTTATCCGTGGCTGTGTTCCTAAAAAGCTTTTCGTATATGCCTCTGAATTTTCCGGCCATTTTAAAGACAGTGGTGGTTTCGGTTGGCAGCAAGCAGAACATGGCTTTGATTGGCCGACTTTAAAAGCTAACAAAGATAAAGAGATCAGCCGCCTTGAAGGTTTATATGGTAATACTCTTGATAGTCATAAAGTTGAAGTGATTAAGGCCCGTGGTAAATTGCTAGACGCCCATACAATTGAGCTTAAATCTGAAGACGGCACGCGGACGGTTACGGCAGATAAAGTTCTAATCGCCACAGGCGCATGGCCATCCATGCCTAATCTACCCGGAATTGAACACGCAATTTCATCTAATGAAGCGTTTGAGCTGGAAACATTACCAAAGCGCATCACGGTTGTTGGCGGTGGATATATTGCGGTGGAATTTGCCGGAATTTTTAATGGCCTTGGTGCGGATACATCGCTGCTTTATCGCGGTGAAGAAATTCTTCGCGGTTTTGATCTTGAAATTCGTTCAAAACTACGTGAAGAAATGATCAAGAAAGGCGTTGATGTCAGGATCAATACCAATGTTACTGGCATTCGCAAAGAAGGTGACGAATTTATTTTAAAACTGACCGACGGTAATGAAATGGTCACTGACCTTGTGATGTATGCAACAGGACGCACGGCAAATACATCGAATATTGGCCTTGAAGAACTTGGTGTTAAAATGAAGCAAAATGGTGAGATCATTGTTGATGAATATTATAAATCAAACGTTGAAAATATCTTTGCCGTTGGTGATGTGACCGGCGGAATGCAGCTGACACCTATTGCGATTAAAGAAGGGGCAGCCCTAACAGCGACACAGTTTAATGATTCGCCGACATTTGTTAATTATGATCATATTCCAACGGCGATATTTTCACAACCGCCAATTGGTACCGTTGGATTATCAGAAGAAGATGCACAAGAAAAATACGGCGATGATTTAAAAGTATTTCGTAGCGAATATAAATCGATGAAATATACTTTAGCAGGACGCGATGAAAGATCACTGATTAAAATGCTGGTGGACGGTAAGACCGATAAAGTTATAGGCGCGCATATGATTGGTCCTGATAGTGCAGAAATTATTCAAGGAATAGCCATTGCCCTTAAATGCGGTGCTACCAAAGCACAGTTTGATGACACGGTTGCCGTACATCCTTCATCAGCAGAAGAGTTTGTTTTAATGAAGTAATGCTGGTATTTAAGCGTTAAAGGCCTTATAGAAAACATTGAATTAATAATTTTACTAATGGAATAATACGATGACTAAAAACTGGACCCCTGATAGCTGGAGATCAATGCCAATCCGTCAGGTGCCGACATATCCAGACGAAGCAAAACTTGCTGGAGTTGAAGGTGAACTTCGCAATCTTCCGCCTCTTGTATTTTCAGGGGAAGCGCGCAGACTTAAATCACAGCTAGGCGATGTAGCAAATGGTAAAGCCTTTTTACTACAAGGTGGTGACTGCGCGGAAAGTTTTGCGGAGTTTCATGCGGATAAAATCCGTGATACGTTCCGGGTTATTTTGCAAATGGCGGTGGCACTTACCTTCGCGGCGTCATGTCCGATTGTTAAAGTTGGCCGTATGGCCGGTCAATATGCCAAGCCGCGTAGTTCAGATAGTGAAACAAAAGATGGCGTGAGCCTGCCAAGTTACCGTGGTGATATCATCAACGGTATTAATTTTGATGAAGCTTCACGTGTTCCCGACCCAAAACGTATGCTTAAAGCTTACGCACAAGCATCATCAACACTTAATCTTCTTCGTGCATTTGCACAGGGTGGGTACGCCAACCTTCAAAAAGTTCATCAGTGGAATTTAGAATTTGTTGGTAATGGCGATGCCGTGCAAAAATACCAAGCAATGGCAGACCGTATTGATGAAGCCTTAGGCTTTATGAAAGCTTGCGGCGTGGATGCATCCTCGCCCGCATTACAAGCTACTGATTTTTATACATCGCATGAAGCCCTGCTCCTTCGTTATGAAGAAGCACTTACAAGAGTAGATAGTCTTACTGGCGATTATTATGATACATCAGGCCATATGTTATGGATTGGTGACCGTACACGTATCCTTGGTGAAGCACATGTAGAGTTTCTTCGTGGTATTGGTAATCCGCTTGGCCTTAAAGTGGGGCCAACAACGGATATGGACGAATTGATGAAAATCATGGATATTCTAAACCCAGAAGATGAAGCAGGGCGCATTACCCTAATAACACGCATGGGCGCAAACATTATCGAAGATAAATTGCCGCCAGTAATTCAAAGAATTAAAGAAGAAGGACGTACTGTTGTTTGGTCGTCTGATCCAATGCACGGAAACACAATCACGGCGGCGTCAGGTTTTAAAACCCGTCCGTTTGATGATGTGCTTGCTGAAATTCGTCGTTTCTTCCGTATTCACCGTACATTTGGAACATATGCAGGCGGGGTTCATTTTGAAATGACAGGTCAGGACGTTACCGAATGCACTGGTGGTGCAGAGGCAATTACCGATGAAAAGCTTGCGGATCGTTACCGTACACATTGTGATCCACGTCTTAACGCCAGCCAAAGCTTAGAACTTGCGTTCTTGGTCGCGGAAAGC
>JABIPV010000067.1 GCA_018699075.1 Kordiimonadaceae bacterium
CTTAATGTCGCTTTACCAAAATTACTTGGTAAAGTGATAGAGGCGCAAATGAAGGCGGTGATAAAAGTACCCAGCCCCGTTCATATGGAAGACCTTGATCAGGCCTTATGGACGTTTGATAAAGCAAGTTTTCTTCCCCATGACACTGAGAGTAGCAAATATAAAGACAGGCAACCGATTTATATTACGGCGGGCGATGATAATCCAAATGGTGCAGATGTATTGGTGCTAACCGATAGCGCAACAGCCGAAAGCTTTGAAGGTTACACACGCGTACTAGAAATGTTTGACGGAAATAACCCAACCGCAGTTGAAAGCGCACGTTCTAGATGGTCGTCTTACAAAACTGACGGTCATGATTTGACGTATTGGCAACAATCAGAAACAGGTGGTTGGAAGAAAAAGGGTTAGGTTTTTGGCTTAATGTTCTGGTTTTTGGTTAATTTGCCGTCTTTGTCGTAATATTTCCATTCACCGACTTTTTTGCTGGCCTTATAATGACCAACGTCATGAAGGTTGCCATTTTCATGATAGCGTGTCCATAAACCTTCTTTAAGTTCTTTGTCGTCAAATTGTCCCGTTTGCCATAGCTCCCCGTTTTTACGCCACCATGTCCACTGACCAACGATGAGATCATTTTCGTAATGCCCTATGGCTTTCAACACACCATTGGTAAGATGATATTTCCATTCGCCGGTTTTTTTACCGTTCAAATGGTGACCTTCGCAGGATGGCTTTCCATTTTTAAAGTATGTTGTAAATGGACCATCAACCGTATTATCGATTTTTAATTTCATCAGCACCCAATCACGTTTTTGTTATTTAGTTTTTTTATTAATTCCTGCTATTCTAGTGATAATTGGGGCAGATGTGGAGAATAAAATGAAAATTTTACTATGCGTTGCCTTTTTTATTTTAAGTATTTGTTCTTCTTTTGCTGCAAGTAATTTGTCAGATAACATCCGAATTCATAGCAATGTGCTTAATTATGATTTGCAATACCGCGTTTATACGCCAGACGGAACATCACCCAGTGACCAACTCCCCACCATTTATGTAACCGATGGGCAGTGGTACATCGCACAAGGCGAAATGACCCAGTTGATGGATAAATTAATAGCCGAGGGGAAAATGGAGCCAGTTGTTGCCATTTTCATTGATAACCGTAATCCCGATGATTTAGAACAAAATAGACGTAATCAACAATTTTTTTGTAATGAAGATTATGTGAAATTTTTTGTTTTTGAACTAATGGGCGTTATTGAAAGTAATTATCCCGTTAGCAAGGACCGCGAAGACCATGTCATTCAGGGGTTATCTTTCGGTGGATTTAATGCCGCCTGTTTTGGCTTGATGGCCTACGATAAATTTGCAGGCATTTCCATGCATTCACCTGCTAATACTAGGTTCTTAAAACTTCTGCAAAAAGAATATAGAGGCTCTGAAAAATTACCGCTAAAAATGTTTTTAAGCTTTGGCGATGAAAGCGATAACTTAATCGAAGGACGCCGTTTTAGGAAAACGCTTAAAGAACTAGATTATGATGTGAATTATAAAGAAGTGAAATACGGGCATAATTGGCAAAACTGGAAGCCTCTTCTTGATGATGCCTTGTTAACATTTTTTGCCATTGAAGTTACTGATTAAGTCTTTCTTCCAGCTCCATCCAGCGATGTTCAGCCACGTCTAATTTTGCTTCAATGTCTTTCTTTTCCCTTGTGAATTGGGCTAAGGCTCTTTTGGCGGCAGGATTGCCCTGCACATATAACTTGGGATTGCTAAGTGCTTTAGTATATTTGGCAACTTCCTTGTTTAGGTAATCAACCCGTCTTTCAGCTTCTTTGATTTTGTCCAGTAGTTGAGTTTTTTCGCCGCCGGATATTTTTTTCTTGGCTTTTTTATTGGTATTTTCAGCAACGTCTTCTTTTTTTTCTTTCTTTTCTTTTTTCTCTTCTTTGTCTTTTTTCCTCGTGGCGGATTTGGAGCTTAAGACTTCATTTTTATAATCTTTAATATCGCCGTCAAAATCTTTAACCGTCCCGTGATTAACCACCATAATTTTATCGGCGCAGGCTTCGACCAAATAACTATCATGGCTAATGATGATAACCGCGCCTTCATATTCATTGATGGCATGGATCAGCGATTGACGGCTGTCCATATCCAAATGGTTTGTCGGTTCATCAAGGATGATCATTTGCGGTGCATGGAAGCTCATCAGTGCAAACAGAAGCCGTGCTTTTTCGCCGCCAGATAAAGTTGAAATTTTATTCGATGCTTTATCAACACCAAAACCAAATCCACCAAGACGCGCGCGTACTTGCGTTTCCGTTGCGCCCTTCATGAGTTCAGCCAGATGCGTAATCGGCGTCCCGTCACGGTCCAATTCATCTTGTTGATGCTGGGCGAAATAACCAATGTTAAGTTTACGGGAACGGACAATTTCCCCTTCCATTGGTGTCAGTTTTCCGGATAAGAGTTTGGCAAAAGTAGACTTACCGTTACCGTTTTGACCAAGCAAAGCTATTCTATCATCCATATCAATACGCAGATTAATATTGCGCAAAATGGGCTTGCCTTCTTCATAACCCACAGAAAGCTTTTCCAGGGTAATCAGCGGTGGTGCCAGTTCTTCAGGATTTGGAAAGTTAAACTGAACCGTTTTTTCTTCTGCAAGTGCAGAAAGTGGCTGCATTCGCTCCAGCATTTTGATCCGGCTTTGTGCTTGTTTCGCTTTACTGGCTTGATAACGGAAGCGGTCAACATATTTTTGAATATGGGCGCGTTCCAAAGATTGTTTTCTGATCGCCGCGCGTTGAAGCACTTGTTGCTCACGGTACGTTTTTTCAAACTGGTCAAAATTCCCGCCGTAAAAACCAAGTGTTTTATTTTCAAGATGGACTATCGAACTGGCCGCCGTGTTAAGCAGGTCACGGTCATGGCTGATGATCAGGATCGTGTAGGGATAATTCTTAATGAAGGTTTCAAGCCAAAGCACACCTTCAAGATCAAGGTAGTTAGTCGGCTCATCAAGTAAAAGCAGATCAGGCTGAGTGAAAAGCGTACAAGCAAGGGCCACACGCATGCGCCAACCACCGGAAAATTCACTACATGAGCGGTGCTGTGCATCATTATCAAAGCCAAGACCGGAAAGAAGACTGGCCGCACGTGCTTCGGCCTCGTAAGCACCAATATCCACCAAACGTTCATGAATTTCAGCAATCCGGTCAGGATCCGTGGCAACTTCCGCTTCATGTTGAAGGGCAATCATTTCAGGATGGGACGCCAGAACCGTTTCAAGAAGTGTTTCGGGGCCGCCCGGTGCTTCCTGTGCAACTTGGCCGATTTTCGCTGATTTACGTACCCGAATATTACCTTCGTCGCTTTCCAGTTGACCGAGGATCAATTTATAAAGCGTGGTTTTACCGGAACCATTGCGGCCAACGATCCCCACTTTATGGCCCGCAGGCACAGTAACGCTCGCTTTTTCAAGTAAAAGCTTTCCGGCGATACGATATGATAGGTCGGTAATTTGTAACATCTGGCCACGATCATAAAAGTTAAAAAAATGCTTTTAACAGGTTAGGGAAAAAGATCAACGCAAATAAACATTGAAGTTTTAGAAAATAACCCTTATAAGGCGCGCCAACAGCATAGTAATTTAAAAATCCCATAAGATATTTAAGGAAGAAACATGGCTAACCAACGCACATTTTCAATCATCAAGCCTGATGCAACAAAACGTAATCTAACAGGCGCAATTATTAAAAAATTCGAAGACGGCGGCCTACGTGTTGTTGCGTCTAAACGCATTCAAATGACACGTGAAAAAGCCGAAGGTTTTTACGCCGTTCATTCAGAACGTCCTTTCTTCGGCGAACTTTGTGATTTCATGATCTCTGAACCCGTAGTTGTTCAAGTTCTTGATGGCGAAAACGCGGTCGCAAAGAACCGCGAAATCATGGGC
This sequence comes from Kordiimonadaceae bacterium, assembly GCA_018699075.1. Taxonomy (GTDB): domain Bacteria; phylum Pseudomonadota; class Alphaproteobacteria; order Sphingomonadales; family Emcibacteraceae; genus Pseudemcibacter. Next base: position 3,968 of record JABIPV010000067.1, read on the forward strand.
GCAACAAACCCAGCAGACGCAGACGAAGGCACAATCCGTAAAGAATTCGCCCTTTCAATCGGTGAAAATTCAGTACACGGTTCAGACAGCCTAGAAAACGCTAAAATCGAAATCGAATTCTTCTTCAACGACGCCGAAATCGTTGGTTAATTCGTAACAGAATTAAAACAAAAAAATAAAGCCGCTCCTGAAATTCAGGGGCGGCTTTGTTTATGTATGTTGTATGGAAATTGAGCGTCTGCTTTCGGCCAGAAGCAGACATTCACTAGTCAGTTAAAAATACATTCAAAATCATCCTCGCCGATGGGGGAGCAATTTTTGGGCCAGTCACTATTCTTCCAATAGTCCACAATTCCATAGTTTATTCTTATTTGTTTAAATCTTGCGTCATTTTGAATTGAATCAAATGCGTCGATGAGATAATTACTCAAACCCACATGGTTAACATGCTCAATTCCTAAGTTTGCCTCTAGCTCTAGGAAATCTAACGCAAGCTGATAGTCGCCTAATTTTGCCGCCAAACCAGCGAAAACCAAACTAGCAAAATCGTTTTCTTCTTGAATTTGATCCGGTTGCTCTGAATAAATAACACCCAATCTCTCCAAATAAGCCAGCAGCCTTTCCTGATCAGGGAGTAAATCTATAAAACTATCATTAAAGTAACGGGCATCATCTACTTTATTATGCATTTGAAGCATTCTCAAATAATTCTGGCTTTCTTCCACGCTATCTATTAGCAAGCCATGCAAGAACCGCGTTGCCGGTGGAAACTGCGAGCTATTATCAGATAGCTCCAAACTTCGTTCATATAATGCCAATCCCTCTTCCTTATCGCCAATTTCGTAGCGAACCATTGCTTCGAGCATAGTATAGATTGGACCGAGAGGGTCTAATTGTCTTTCTTTTGAGAGGTAAGGTAATGCTTGATATGACTTGTTTGTTCTGTGCAATAACTGCCCGTATTGTGAGTTGGCCTCTACATTATTGGGATCAAACCGTAACGCCATTTCGTAATGTTTTTCCGCTTCAAGCCAACGGTAACGGTCTCGCATGATGCCGCCAAGAGCAGCGCGCGCAGCGCTTGAGTTTGGGTCAATGAGTAAAGCTCTTCTTGCAGCTTCTTCGCCACGGTACATGCCTTCAAAAGCTGTTTCAATTCCGGGAAAATAATATGCAAGTGCGTGTGCCTGAGCTAGCATAGCCCAAGCAGGTGCGTAAATAGGTTCTAACTCTGTTGCACGTTCGAGAAGTGATATTGCTCTTGTTATATTTTCTGTACCCCGTTGAGATATCAGCGCTTTGGCCGTTAGGTATAGATCGTAGACTTGCATGTTTCCCGTCTCGGTAGATATTAGGTTACGGGTTACGGAAATATCCATCGACAGTGCCATCCGACTTACGATTGAATTTGCGATCTCTTCTTGTACAACAAATATGTCCGATAATTCGCGGTCAAATGTCTCCGACCAAACATTGAAACCATCTTCTGCTCGTATCAATTGCGCTGTAATTCTGACACGATTATCTTGTTTTCTAACGGAACCTTCAAGTATATGATTAACATTTAGAGAAGAGCCAATTTCACGAAGGTCACGGTTATCCCCCCTAAAAGCGAATGAGGATGTTCGACCCGCAACTTTAAGGTCGGGAATTTTGGCCAGCACATTTAGCAACTCTTCGGATAAGCCATCGGAAAAATACGCTTGATCGCTATTTTTGCTCATATCCGCGAAAGGAAGAACGGCTATAGAATTATCCGTGTCCAGTAATTCCGGCTCAGAATTTCGATCAAATAACAAAAATACTACGGCAATTGCTAGCAATCCAATTATGGCATAGTTTATTTTTTGGCCTGTTGTGGAACGGATGCTGTCTTCAACGTTCACCTCATTGGTAGGTTTAACTCCATCGGGCGTCAATTCGAATGCCCATGCGAAGAAAAGGGCAATGGGCAGACCTATCAGCCATATATAGAAAACAATGCCGTTAATCTCAGGCGATAGATTAAGAGAAGGTACTGCTACATCAGTAACCTGAACAACAATCCAACCAAGTGCCAAGTAAGCAATTGCTACCTTGAAAATATTCCTACGTTTTAACTCTGAAAAGACGTCCAAGTAATTTTTTCCCAATATTTTTGACACACAATAGCATCAAATTCTAAAAAGGGAAATATTGCCGAAATGGAGTTGTCGTCGAATGTCTGCTTTGGGTGAAAGCAGACATGGGCATTTTTGATGTATATTGAATTTAGAAGTTAAAAATTAATAACGTCATACCCGTACAGGCGGGTATCCATGTGTCGTGGGTCAATGAATGTTGTTAGTCGGATGGAGTCCCGCCTTCGCGGGTCTGACGGTTGTGGGGTGGTTATTCTGGCTTGGGATTTACTATGCTCTGGTCCGCATATTCTGCGTTGCTTATTCTGACGCGGTGATTGGCTACTCTTACGCGGCCTTCTGCGACGAGTTTTAGGGCTTGGGGGTATATGATGTGTTCTAGCTCTAATACGCGCGCGGCAAGCTCTTCTGCGGTTTCATCGGGGTTGATGGCGATGGCGGCTTGGGTAATGATCGGGCCGTCGTCTAGTTCGGGATTGACGAAATGAGCCGTACAGCCACTAAAGCGTACACCTGCTTCTAATGCACGTTCCTGTGTGTGTAATCCTCGAAAGGCGGGGAGTAGTGACGGATGAATATTAAGCATCCTGTTTTTCCAGCGATTAACAAACCGCGCGTCCAAAATGCGCATGAAACCTGCTAAGCAGATAAGCTTTGCGCCACACGCCGTAATCTCTGCATGGAGTTTTTCGTCAAACGCTTCGCGGCTTTCATAATCACGGTGATTGATCACTTGTGTGTCGATGCCCGCTTTTTTGGCACGTTCAAGGCCTAATACATCAGGGTTATTGGAAAAAACTTTAACGATATTTGCGGGGAAATCGTCCTGTGCACAGGCATCGATCAATGCCTGAAGGTTGGTGCCGCCACCAGATATTAAAACCGCTACATCTACCATATAATACCCTTAACTCTAATGTGCAGAACTGGCCGTCCAGCTATCTGCGTAACCCCAACTTCCATTATTACCTGTCACAACCGTGGTCGGTTCATCACCCGATTTTGCGCGAACGGTACCAATGTTATATACGGTTTCGCCGTTTGCTTCAAAGATACTGATGGCTTCGTCAACCTTATCCGCCGGAACAATCACCGCCATACCAATACCGCAGTTAAACGTTTTTGCCATTTCAAGCGGCGTGATGTTGCCCGTTGTCCGTAACCAATCAAATACCGGGGGCAGGGTCCAACCGCTGGCGTCCACATCAACGGTGACGCCTTCGGGTAATATCCGTGGAATGTTTTCAACAAAACCGCCACCTGTTATGTGGCTAAGTCCTTTAATGCAATCGTTTTTGAGGGCAGTTAAGCAGCTTTTTACGTAAATTTTTGTCGGCTCTAATAATGCCTCGCCGTATGTTTTTCCCGGCGCGAATGAACAGTCATCATTATAAGAAACGCCGGATACTTCAATCAGCTTACGCACCAGTGAAAAACCATTTGAATGTACACCGCTTGACGCAAGCCCAAGTACCACATCACCTTCACCAACGGATTTACCGTCGATCACGCGTGATCTTTCAACGGCACCAACACAGAAACCGGCCAGATCATAATCACCGTCTGAATACATGCCTGGCATTTCCGCCGTTTCGCCGCCAATAAGCGCGGCGTTTGACTGACGACATCCTTCGGCGATGCCTTCGATAATTGCCTTGCCAACTTCAATGGTTAAATGACCCGTGGCATAATAATCAAGGAAAAAGAGCGGCTCTGCGCCTTGAACGATCAAATCGTTGACACACATGGCTACAAGGTCAATGCCAACCGTGTCATGCTTGCCGCTTTCAATGGCAACTTTCAGCTTCGTTCCCACGCCGTCTGTGCCTGATACCAATATCGGATCTTCAAAACCAGCAGCTTTTAAATCAAACAGGGCACCAAAGCCACCAAGGTCAGGATTACATCCGCGCCTAAGGGTAGACTTTGCCGCAGGTTTAATGGCTTCAACGAGGGCATTACCAGCATCAATGTCAACACCCGCATCTTTATAGCTATAAGATTTATCTTGAGACTTATCAGAATTTGGCAATTTTATGTTCTTTCTTGAGTAAAAAATGTTAGAACCAGATATAAGGCCCTTCATCAGAAAAGGCTATAAAAATTTCTGGAAAAAATTTCAACAAAATAAAATCCTGTTGTTGCAATTAAACCTGAACATAAGATATTTATAACTATTGCCATAGTCATGACATGATGCCTTATTATGTTAAGCTAACTCAAACAAGAAAAAGAGTATGATAATTGAAGTTTAATTACGTAATAACAAATAGATATATATCTTTATTAATCTTATGCATTAGCATTTTCCTTATGATGATTTCAAATTCATTGGCCCAGTTTGCCACAAATGAACTGGACCGTGAGGCAACGATTTATACTATTTATAATGTTGAGGTGGACGAAACCTCGCGAAATGTCACCACGGCGCGGGACAGGGCCCTTACAAAAGGTCAGCGTCAGGGATTGGAAGGATTATTCAGGCGTATTATCCTTACTTCCGACCGGGAAAAGCTGCCGTCCTTTTCAGACGCCGAAGTAACAGAATTCATCAGCGGTTTTGAAATTAATAATGAACGGCGTTCAACGGTTCGTTATATGGCGTCGATGGTGGTTCATTTTAATCGTGACAAAATCAATGACATTTTAAGCTTTTATGAAATTCCTTATGCTGAAACCCTGGGTACGGCGGTAAGTGTTCTGCCTGTTCTTGAAGAAGCGGGGGCATTAATGCTGTGGGAAAAGGATAATGGCTGGCGCGAAGCATGGGAAAATTATGATGTTATCAATCATTTAGTGCCAATAAATACACCGATACCAAGCTTGATGAATAAAATGTATATTAGCGCATTACAGGCAAAGACAGATGACCAAAAAGCAATTGGTTCTTTCATTGCTAAAAATACCCTTAATGATCTTATCATTGCCACAGCGACCGTAAAAAAAGATGTTAGTACCGATGAATTGCATTTGGATATAATATTAAA